>NZ_JAXBLX010000040.1:0-41800 GCF_037027555.1 Halalkalibacter kiskunsagensis
ATTCAATATAGGAATCATCTTCTAGTTGCTTAATCTCTTTTTTTATTGTGTCCTTGACATAGGTGCCAGTTTAAAGAGCATATTTTGTATAATAAACCTACAAACTTACATTCGGAGGTGAGGACAGATGCTATTGAACTATGGAATAAATTTCTAATCGGAGGTGTTTACGTGAATATTTTTCGTGAATATTGGTATTATCCTTCTTTTTTCATATCCGCTCTTTTGGTAATCGTAATTGTAGATTTCATTCGGGGAATTGAATTGAGACTGGGTGATAATCTTTTATACGCGTTTGTTTTAACACTGTTCCTATTCATTGCTGATAAATGGTTTTATAAAAAGAAGTCCAATTAGTTAGCGTAAACATTTGGGAAAATTGAAATCTTTATCCTCCAAGATACTTCGGAGAAACATATCTACGTTTTTGCTCTCGTTGTATTCCGTATACTCCAAGTAATGTTTCACGATTGCTCTTGTCCATTCAGAGATTTCCCAATCTACTTTTTTTGCGTCCTTGTTCTTAGGTTTAATGAATTTCATTATTTTTCTCCTTTCTCAAATTAGCAATCTTTTTGGTATAAGAAATAACAATGGTTTTAATACAACAATATTTCAAGTGACAATAAAAATTGTCACTCCATTAAATAGTATGCCAATTCCAGTGCTAATTTATACACCAATTCGCCTCAAACGTTGGTTTAAAAATAAAAAGACGAAATCTTTGCGATTTCGCCTTCTAAATATACTGCTAATTATACTGTTTGCACCTCAAAACCGAACCTGGTAAGATTTCTATCCCTTTGTTTTTCTCTCTATAAATGTGGAACATCATATAAGAAACCTCTTATAATACAATTCCAAAGTTCGTTTGATGGAATTACATATAAGTCTCCCCCTGCTCTTAGCTTACATCTCTTGAATGTTGCTGAATAATAATAGAACTAAAATATTTCCTGGCTTCCGCTGTTACAATGTGTAATCTTTCAACTGCATTTTTGTGACCTGCTTTGTCAGGATTCCTAAGTTCAAAATCAACAAACGCACCGCTAAAATTTTCCGTTACCGCCTTAATTTGATAGCCTTGTTCAAGTAAAAAATCAATTTTCTCTCTTTCGGCCAGAAATTGCTGATATTCAGACATCGATTTCCTCCCTACCCGTTATTGAATTTTTTCCTCAACCATCACTTCATTCCCCTCGGTAATATCCCAATCTCTTCCAACCGTAATCCCTAAATATTTATCATCACTAGGGTCTTCAATTTCAGCCTGCTTGTATTTGACGAACCACCAATACTTTGCAAGAAAATAGTAAGCTGTCATCCCGACAAGAAACCCAACAATAAATGAGTAATTAGATAATAAGTAAGAAGCTACCCCTCCTACAAAAAAGGCAATATAACCCGCTAGATTAAACCCTTTCAAATATTTAAATTGCCCTTCTTTCTCATATAAATCGGGAACATTGACTCTTCTCTTACGAAGAAGATAGTAATCTGCGATTAAAATACCTACAATTGCCGATAGAATCCCTCCGACAATGAGCAGAGCTGGAATAATGATTCCAAACAAACTCCACGGTTGAACAAGAGAGCCGATTAGTCCTGCAGCTACCACTCCTGCCCAGAATGGCACTTTTGGTCCACCGACATTAGAAAAAATGGTTGCAGCAGGAATTAAATTAGCAGAAATATTCGTTGACCATTGGGCAAAAACGATCATCAGTAACAATACCCCTAATATTAGCCCGCTTGCTGCTTGCTGAAGGGCAACAACTGGATCGTAATTAGAAACGGCAATATAGGAGACAGCACCTATAATCACCATAAATGTTTGTGTTAACGGAAGTGCAATGAGACTTCCAACAATTTGTGATTGATTTCTCTTAATCCAGCTTCTTTCATGTCTAGGTGCTTTAATAAAGCGTGAAATCGACGGCATATCCGCTGCTAATGTTCCCCAAAAACCCATATTACTCATAATCACAACGATAAATGCCGTGATCGCAGCACCTCCAGTAACAGGACTTTCAATCCAAGCCCACACATCACGACCTTCTGCTAATGCTTTATCTGATAACGTTACATACATCCAACCTGAAATAATAATGATAATAGGTGCTGCTAAATCCGCGAATCGCTCAACGGCTTTAATACCTAAAGATGTGTTCACGATTTGCAAGGTCGCAAAAAGTAAGAAACAGACAAACCAATTATCAAAGCCAAACAAAACAAATAAGATTCCATTCATAGCTGTCGACCCAAAGTACGTATTAATCCCAAACCAACAGGATGCAACAAATCCACGAATCACAGATGGAATATGAGTACCAATTGTACCAAATGGAGCCCTTAAATAAACAGGGAAGGATAAGCCATGTTCAACCCCAATATCACCAGTCATTGTCATGAACAGACCGATTGCAACTGAGCCAATAACTGTTGCAAGAACGACCCAACCGAGAGAAAGACTTTGTACCCCAGACCCACCAATCGCAAAAGCAGCTAACACAACGGCCATCCCAATCCAAATGAACGCAAACCCAAATGAACCAATCTTCTTTCCACTATGTGGAATTGGCAATAAATCTGGAGACTTCAAGTGACTCTGTTTTTCTTTCAAATGATATCACCCTTTACCTATTATTTTCGGTAAATTCAGTTAATTGGAGTTGGATGACCATCTTTCTTGTTAAGTAAGGCAATTGCTTGACCTTCTCACCTTTGATCAAGCAATTGCATATCAACTAAATCGTTAGTTCTTGGCTTTTACCTGTTTCAGTTGGCTTTGACTGATATTTAGCTCGTTTGAGATATTGACCTTGCCCCAGTGTACCGACGAACTGCTTATCACGAATGACAAATTCACCGCGAGATAGTACCGTTACTGCTTCTCCTGTTACTTGTATTCCTTCAAAAGGGTTATAATCAGCTGCCATATGATGGGTGTTTGCAGAAATGGTTCTCTCTACATTTGGATCGAAAACCACTAGGTCTGCATCGGTTCCAACAGCAATCGTGCCCTTTTGTGGATATAATCCAAATAACTTGGCATTTCGTGTAGACATAATATCAACAAATTGGTTTAATGTGATCCGCCCTTTTTTCACTCCCTCTGAAAAAAGAATACTAACTCTATCTTCAATAATGGGTCCGCCATTTGGTATCTTCGTAAAGTCTCCTTTTCCTAAATCCTTTTGTCCGTTAAAATCAAAGGAGCATTGGTCTGATCCTAATGTTTGCAAGTCTCCATTTTTTAGGGCGTTCCATAACACGTCTTGATGCCATTTCTCTCTAAGAGGAGGTGACCATACGTACTTCGCCCCCTCAAAATCAGGCTTTTCTAAATAGGTTTGGTCAAGGACTAGATACTGCGGACACGTTTCACCCCAGACATCATAGCCTTTCCTTCTTGCTTCCGTAATTTTTTCAACGGCTTCAGCACAGGAGACGTGAACGACGTATAACTGAGAATTGGCCAGCCCGGTTAATTGCGCTGCTCTTCCTGTTGCTTCCCCTTCAACTTCCGGCGGTCTAGTAAGGGCATGGTAGATTGGATCTGTATTGCCTTTTTCTAATGCCTCGTTTATTAAATATTCAATGACGTCGCCATTTTCAGCGTGAACCATCACCAATCCACCTAGCTCTTTTGCTGCCACTAATGTCCGAAACAGCGTTCCATCATCAGCTTGAAAGACATTTTTATAGGCCATAAAGACTTTAAAGGATGTAATCCCCTCTTCATCCATAACGACTGGTAATTCTTCGAGAACATCCTCATTCATTTCACCAATCATCAGATGAAACCCGTAGTCAATGACTGCTTTATCCTTTGACTTGGCATGCCACGTTTGAATTGCATTTTTTAACGGCTCTCCTTTATTTGTTAAACAGAAATCAATAACGGTTGTGGTTCCACCAAATGCTGCAGCGATCGTCCCTGTTTCAAAATCATCCTTTGAAACCGTTCCTCCAAAAGGCATTTCAAGATGGGTATGAGGATCAATCCCCCCCGGAAAAATATAGCGCCCTTTTGCATCAATGACCTCAGCCCCGCCTACGGCTAAATTTTGGCCAATACATGAAATTTTCCCGTTTTCAATCAGTACATCCGCTTGATACGTATCTGTAGCTGTGACAATGGTTCCATTTTTAATCACTTTCTTCATTATGAATAGTCCCCCTCTTACTTTCCTACATCGACTTTACTGCTTTGTATTGACCCAATTACTGCTTGGCGTTCATTCCATGTCATCGGCGGTTGTTCATTAGGAAGTTCAACCATATCAATGGCACCATCAACCGGGCAAACGATCGAACAGAGATTACAACCGACACAATTATCTTCATCTACTTTTAAATAGCCTTTGCCGTTTTCATCCTTCAACATATCGATACATTGATGCGATGTATCTTCACAAGCAATATGACACTTATTACAATTAATACAGACATCCGTGTTAATTCTAGCGACAATTTTATAATTTAAATCAAGATTGCCCCAATCCGAGTACCTGGGAACAGATTTCCCGACAATTCCGTCAATCGTGTCGATCCCTTTTTCATCCAAATAGTTTGAAAGACCTTCGATCATGTCTTCTACGATACGGAATCCATGATGCATCGCTGCTGTACACACTTGCACTCCTGATGCTCCCATCAATAAGTATTCGACGGTATCTTTCCAATTTGAGATACCTCCAATCCCTGAGATTGGTACATTTATACGCGAGTTCCGTGCACATTCTGCAACCATGTTAAGCGCGATTGGCTTCACTGCTGGTCCACAATAGCCACCATGAGAACCCTTTCCAGCAACATGCGGAATGGTATTCCATGTATCAATGTCGACACCTGCTAAACTGTTAATAGTGTTAATCATACTAATTGCATCGGCTCCGCCTTGAACCGCGGCTTCTGCAGTGACCGTAATATCCGTAATATTTGGCGTAAGTTTTACGATAACAGGCGTTTGTGCTACTTCTTTTACCCAATATGTTTGCTTTTCTACTAATTCTGGAACCTGACCAGAAGCTGACCCCATGCCACGCTCTGCCATTCCATGTGGACAGCCGAAATTAAGCTCAAGACCATCAACCCCTACATCCTCAACTCGTTTGACAATCTCATGCCATTTTTCCTGTTTTGGATCAACCATTAAAGATGCAATAATCGCGTGATTTGGAAATTTCTTTTTTGTTTCATAAATCTCTTTTAAGTTAACTTCGAGCGGGCGGTCTGTAATTAGCTCGATATTGTTAAACCCCGCTACTTTTTGCCCATTAAAACTAACTGCAGCAAATCGAGAGGATACATTCAAAATGGGATCTCCCAGTGTTTTCCAAACCGCCCCTCCCCAACCAGCTTCAAATGCTCGTTGAACTTGGTAGCCAGAATTAGTTGGGGGAGCCGAAGCCAGCCAAAACGGATTCGGTGATTCAATTCCTGCAAAGTTTATTCGTAGATCAGCCATATGGTCCCTCCTTATTTATCGCTCGATTACGCAGATTCAGTTACTTTTTTACACAATTGCTTATGGATCGAATAGGCTGTTTCTTTTCCTTGTTGTGCAGCAGAAACAACCATTGCCTCTCCTTGTCCTTTGCCAAAAATAACGTCTCCACATGCAAAAACTTGTTCATTCGATGTTTGGAAGGTCTCTGCATTGATTTTTACAACACCACCATCATGTTCCAAGCCAAATTGTTCGATTAACTGAATGTAACGGGATTGACCAATCGCTTTAACCACCGCGTCAACTTCTAAAGTAAACTCAGAACCTTCTACTGGAACTGGACGCCGACGGCCATCTTCACTCGCTTCAGCTAGCTCCATTTTCATGCACTCAATCGCTCGGACTTTTCCGTTTTCTCCGATCACTCGTTTCGGTGCTGTCAAAAAGCGGAATTCCACACCATCTTGTTTCGCAAATTCATACTCAAAATCATAAGCGGTCATCTCTGCTTCCGTTCGGCGATATAGGATTTTTACATTTTCAGCCCCAAGGCGAACCGAACATGTAGCACCGTCAATTGCCGTATTTCCAGCTCCAATGACAACGACACGCTTTCCAACTAAATGATGGGAGAGTTCCTCTGTCTTTGTTGCTTTTACAAAATCAATAGCATCATACACTCCATCTAACTCTTCACCGTCAATGCCAAGGTTTGGCACACTAGACATTCCAATTGCGAGAACGACAGCATCATAGTTTTCCGTTAACTCATTTACGGAAACATCTTTTCCGACCCTTGTGTTCGTCCGGACTTCTACATCTAGTTGTTTCACCTGGTCTACTTCCCAGAAAGAAATCGATTGAGGTAAGCGGAAAGAGACAATCCCATACGTATTTAACCCGCCCGCTTCTTTTTCCGCTTCAAAAATGGTGACCTTGTAGCCTAGTAACGCTAACTCCCGAGCAGCAGATAACCCAGCAGGTCCACCACCTACGATTGCTACTGCTTTTCCATTTTTCTCACCAGCTTTAAATAAGACTTGTTCATTTTTTATCGCCCAATCGGTTGCATACCGCTGGAGGTTTCCAATCATAATTGGTTTCGTAGAATGATTGAGAACACAAGCCCCTTCACAAAGCTCTTCTGTTGGACAGACTCTTGCGCAGCTTGCACCTATTGGGTTTGATGTCATAATCGTTTTGGCTGAGCCTTTTACATTTCCTGATGCAATTTTTTTAATAAAAGTTGGGATATCTATTCCAGTAGGGCAAGCGGTTATACAGGGGGCGTCATAGCAATAAAGACAACGGTTCGCTTCTTCAATTGCTTCTTGTTTGGATAGACCGAGATGAGCTTCTTCAAAGTTTTTCTTCAAATCTACTAATGATTTATGGGATGCGCTGTTTTTATTCAATAGAAAGCCTCCTTTACGATATAAATCATTTTATTAAAAAGTGAATTTCACTTTTATGGAAGAAGTGAAGTCATTTCTTCATACGTTTCTGGACGGCGGTCACGATAGAATTGCCAAGTGTCCCTTACTTCTCGTATGAGTTTTTTATTCATTTCACCGATAATAATTTCATCTTCATCCCTACTTCCGATCGAGACAAAACTTCCTTTCGGATCAACTAAATACGACTGTCCATAGAACTCACCCATGTTCCAAGGTGCTTCTACTCCTACACGATTAATGGCTCCGACATAATAACCATTTGCTACTGCATGTGCCGGTTGCTCTAGCTTCCAAAGATACTCTGATAAACCAGCAACTGTTGCGGAAGGATTGAATACAATTTCAGCTCCTTTTAATCCTAGTAGTCTAGCCCCCTCTGGAAAATGCCGATCATAACAAATATAGACACCCACTTTGGCAAATGCCGTATCAAAAACTGGATAGCCTAAGTTTCCTGGTTTGAAATAGTATTTCTCCCAGAAGCCATGCCCTTCATTCCCAACTCCAACTTGGGGAATATGTTGCTTACGGTATTTACCTAGATAAGATCCATCTGCATCAATAACAGCTGCTGTATTATAATACGTTGCAATTCCTTCACGCTCATATATCGGGAGAACAATGACAATCTCTAATTCTTTAGCCAAGTCTTGAAATCGTCTTGTAGTAGGGCCATTCGGAATTTCTTCTGCTGCATCATACCATTTTGATTTTTGCTCAGAGCAAAAATATGGACCATAGAAAATTTCCTGCAGACAAACGATTTGAGCCCCTTTGTTTTTGGCATCATTTACTAACTTAATATGTTTCTCAATCGCTTTCTCCTTATGAACCTCAACAGGCTCATCCCCGTGTACATCATTAGAAGCTTGAATAAGTCCGATTTTAACGGTATCTGACATAATAATTCCTCCTTAAAATTTCAATATATTTATAGAAGAAACTCGATAGTAAGCACTAACATCTCTTACTAAAAGTGAGTTTATCACCGATGCCACATAATTCCCTTTCTTTGACCACTACATTAAAAAACGTAAATTGTAAGCGTTTACACACATTGAGCTCAATACAGATTTCCTCCTAGCAACGTCCTTACTATGTACCTTTTGTACAAAAGTTTAGTTAATTGTACTTTTAATTTTTCACTATTACACTATACATAGTGTTAAATAGTCGTATTCAATTATTTATCAATATGTAAAATATCTTTCAGTAACAGAACTCTATAATGATTAGCTAGATCGGAAAAGCTACTACAGTTATAACATAGAACTTTTGCGAAAATTGCAAAAATATGGGACCTGTTTTAAAAATTATTGTGAAATAACCTCACCAATGCAGGTGAGGTTCAAAAAATCTTATTCTAGCGCTCGTTCCATTTCTTTATCCTTCGACGTATGGAATCGTTAAAGGTCCAAGAGGTAGAACGGCTACAGTCATATTTTCACCATACTTTTTCCTTAACTCTTCTAATGTTTGTTCAATATCTTTTGTTGGTTTAAACAACGCTTTGTTTACCACTTCTTCAGATAAAGTCGAATACACAAATACGTCTGCCCACACTTGGATCACAGCTTGTTTTTGCACTTGCCATTGATCAAACATTTTAAATTCTGGGTCATTGATCATATCCAAAATTTCTTGTGGTGACTTTCGCATTTGCAGAATTTGAGCGTAATTTCCATGGTTCGGCAAGCCATCTGAACATTCAGCTGCACAAATAATCGTTCCGCCTTTTTTAACGATTTTATGAGCCGCACTCATCCCTTTAACAGCTTGGTACAAATTTTGGTCTAATGGGTACCCTGAGTTCGATGTAATGACTACATCAAAACGATGATCTGATTTGATCATTGTATGCTCTTTTACAAAGGCACATCCTTCATCATGGGCTTGGTACAACTCACCTGCAAACACTTCTGTAATCTCTTTTTCTTTATTTAACGTCACGTTTAACATGAAATCTGGCTTACATAGGCTGTTTACTTCACGAGTCATATCCTGTACAGGATTATTTGTCATGTTACCCCATGTCGCTAATGGATCTCCTATCATTCTAGCATTATGAAATGTCATAATCGTATCAATCCCTGCGATCCCAGGCATGATCCCCTTTGGACCTCCTGAAAATCCTGCAAAAAAATGAGGTTCAATAAATCCCGTTACGATGCGAAAATCTGCTTCAACATAATCTTTATTTAAATACACATCACACCCAAATTTACTTTGTCCAACATTTACAAGAGTATCTTTATCATGACAGTTGTTGTTAATTACACGAATATGATCAACAACCCATTCCCCTAACATGTGCACAAATTCTTCTCTCGTTTGATCACGATGAGTACCAGTTCCATTTATAATGACAAAGTTCTCCAATGGCACATGAGGGAGCTCTTTAAGTAACCAAGGAATTAACTTTTCATTGGGAGTGGGACGGGTTATATCGCTAATAGCAATTGCTACCTTATCTGTCTCTTTGACTATTTCACGGAGTGGTGGAGTTCCAATCGGATTTTGCAATGCAGCTTGAACAGAGGCTTCCTCGTTATCCAAACCTTGAATATCTTTCGGTTCAACAATGACCGCGTCGTCTGGGACATGAATCGTTAACCCTTCCTTACCATATAACAAAGTTGTTTGCATCGTTATACCTCTCTTTACTGTTTTTTAACACCATTTTATGGACATACTTAAATAAAGTCGCCTAAGGAGACCAAAAACAAATCTTCACTGATTTAATCAATCCTGAACAACATGACCAATTCCTTATGCAGAAACTCGATTTACTAGAAGTAAACCTAACACCTCCTTTTCATGTGTTTTTAATTGAACTAAAAGAAGGCAAGGCTCGAGGTTCACTACTAATAAAAAGATTTGAAGAAGTCGTTAACAAAAACCAATCACTTGTTGGCTTTCTAGAAGTAAACAAACTATTTATTCTTTTATCTGGTTTGTCTTGTGATAGGCAAATAGGTCGACCTATGCTTTCTTTGAAGATAGATTATCATGCCATTTGTTACACGATCGGTTCACCTTAGCTTCTCTAACTGAGAATTTTTAAAAAAAGAACCTTCAATCCAAAGATAGATCAAGGTTCTGTGATTTATTTCCAATAATATTCTATTATTTACTCAATTCCTTTAAGTGAACTTTTTATTTTATCTTTGTTTTATCAATCATTAGAAACGGTTGTCCATTAATGCCAAATGTTGCTTAAACTTTTTCATTCAATACCTTGATTTCTTAATCCAAAGAATTAACTTAATACCAGCTCTTTTTCGCTTAGAGCAAGCGTCTGCTCAGTTGAAGTATGAATTTCATGGATAAGCTCTGGGTTTTCCATAAGTGATACACCATAAGAAGGAATCATTTCTTTAATTTTCGGTTCCCACTCTTTCATATGTTCCGGGAAGCATTTTGTTATTACTTCAAGCATGACGTGAACAGCAGTAGAAGCACCCGGAGAAGCGCCTAGTAATGCTGCGATCGAGCCATCAGCTGCAGTAATCACTTCCGTACCAAATTGAAGCGTTCCTTTGCCGTCTTCAGTATCTTTGATTACTTGCACACGCTGGCCGGCTACTACTAAATCCCAATCCTCACTTTTCGCGTTCGGGATAAATTCACGTAACTCTTCCATGCGCTGTTCTTTCGATAACATAACTTGCTCGATCAGGTATTTTGTCAATGACATGTTTTTGGCCCCTGCCGACAACATAGTTACGAGATTATCCGGTTTTACGGAAGTTAACAAATCAAACATTGAACCGTATTTTAAAAACTTTGGTGAGAAGCCGGCAAACGGTCCAAATAGCAACGATTTTTTATTTTCGATAAATCGTGTATCAAGATGCGGAACAGACATTGGAGGAGCACCAACCTTAGCTTTGCCGTATACTTTTGCATGATGCTGTGCTACAATATCCGGATTATTACATACCATAAAGATTCCGCTTACCGGGAATCCGCCAATATGTTTTCCTTCAGGAATACCGGATTTTTGCAGTAAATGTACACTTCCTCCCCCGCCTCCGATAAAGACGAATTTTGCAGTATGACTTTCGACAGTACCGCTTTCAAGATTCCGTACTTTCAATTCCCACAAGCCGACGCTAGTACGTTTAATATCATTCACGGTATGGTTGTAGTTTATATCGACATTTTTACTATTTAAATGGTCAAACAACATGCGCGTTAAAGCACCAAAGTTGACATCCGTTCCAGAGTCGATTTTTGTTGCTGCTATAGGTTCATTCGAAGCGCGATTTTGCATAATAAGTGGAATCCATTCCATCAGTTTTTCTGGATTTTCCGAAAATTCCATCCCTTCGAATAAGGGATTATTTGACAGAGCTTCAAAACGTTTCTTTAAAAACGTCACATTTTGTTCTCCTTGTACTAAACTCATATGAGGCAATTGCCTGATAAAGCCTTGTGGATTAGTTATCAGTTTGCTGTTTACTAGATAAGACCAAAACTGCATTGAAACTTGAAACTGTTCATTAATTTTTATAGCTTTACTAATATCTACAGATCCATCCGGTTTTTCGACCGTGTAATTAAGCTCGCACAGTGCCGCATGCCCCGTTCCCGCATTATTCCATTCATTAGAGCTTTCCTCTCCCGCGTTTGCGAGCTTCTCAAACACTTTAATGTTCCAGTCCGGTACTAATTCTTTCAAGATTGTCCCTAAAGTCGCGCTCATGGTTCCGGCGCCAATTAAAATGACGTCTGTTTTTGTTTCTCTGTTGCTCATTTTTACCACCCCTAAAATTTACAGAAAAGATGTAGGCGTCCCACCAAGTTAAGGCGCGACCTAATCATACACCTTTTCTATCTCCATTTTAACAATATCATAGCGTATTACTATTATTTATAAATGAACATATCTACTATTATATGATAATTATAAATTATTTAAAAGCTGATAAAAAGTTAAAAGTCAGTCCACAAGGCCTAAGAACAAACAAAAACCAAAGACATTACCAGCTTCTTGCAAGGATTAAGGCTTTGGTTTGCCGTTACTTGTGAACCACCACCCTCTAAGAACGTTGATTTAACAACAAAAAGAAGGAGACCATATCAATGTGATATGATCTTTAAAAAGAGGTGATATTTGTTGTTCCTAAATTGAAACAGTAACAGTTAACGGGCACTATTTCTTTTCTGAATTATTTCTTCTTCGATTTAATTGTTGCAAATGCAAATCCAGAACCGTCCTAACTACCTTTAGAAAACAAACCCATCAGACGAGTCCAGAATCCTTTTTCTTCTTCTACGTCCTCTTCGTTTGTTTCTTGTCTTCTTTTTTAATACTTTCTGTTTTGATGACAAACTGGACAGAGTTTACTTTCTCGTTTTTTGTGGAGACAAAGGATACTGCTTCGAAATGTGATTTATCATACTCAGCGATCATTTGATCGATTTCCTTTTGAATTTGATCCGGTAAATCACTCGTTTTTCGATATAATTCACCTGTCCCGTTGTGAAGCTTCGCAACGCCATCTTCTAATTCATTCGTTCCTCCAGACAGTTCGACGATTCTTGTGTTCCTGTCCTTTTCACTTTCTCATTATATAAACACGGTGTTGCTTATTCAACAAACAGTTTCCTTTCATTCGTCCAGTTCACAACATAAAACGAAGTTATGTTGGATTACGCAAAAAAAATAGAAAAGGAGGGTTCACCTTGACTTCTAAATTGGACAGACGCAAGAAATATACGCGGATGGTGTTGAAAGATAGCCTTATGAAATTGTTAAAAGAAAAGCAGATTTCAACGATTACGGTAAAGGAAATTTGTGAACTGGCCGACATCAATCGCTCGTCTTTCTATTCCCATTACTCAGACCAGTATGACCTTCTTTATAAAATGGAAGAAGAAATTATCGAGGATATGAACAAAACACTTAGTAGCTACAATTTCACGAAGGAAGAAGAAGCATTACAGATGACAAAAAAAATATTAGAGTATATCGCTACAAACAGTGATATCTGTCAAACGCTCTTAAGTGAGCACGGTGATCCTAGCTTCCAAAAGAGAGTCATGTCTCTCACCCATCAATTTACGATGAAAAACTGGATGACCGTCAACAACCTTGATCAAAAAATCTCAGAATACATAAGTCTATTTGTCGTTAGTGGAAGCATTCACGCGATCAAAAGTTGGTTAGATAATGGAATGGATAAATCCCCCAAGGAAATGGCGGAGATTATTAATAACATTAGTAATAAGGTGCTTTCTTCGTTGCGGTAAAGGGAGTTTTAGGAGTGACATGATTTTAAAAATAAAGACTGAACCCAATCGGAATTCAGTCTTGTCCATTTTATAGATGTTCAAATTGGCTTACTTTATTAATTCTTATGGCACTAACACGGCATCAATGACATGGATGACACCATTTGAAGCCTCTATGTCTGATTTTACGACATTTGCTTTATTTACTTGTACAGGGTCAAGCGAAATGGTTACTTCTTTCTCAGCTAATGTTTTCACCTTCATCCCATCTTTCAGATCACTAGACATCACTTTACCAGGTATGACGTGGTACAGCAGAATATCCTTTAAGTCTTCTCTTGCTAATAATTCTTCTGCTGTTACATTTAGATCATTTAGTAGCTTTTCAAACGCCTCATCTGTCGGAGCAAATACAGTAAACGGTCCTTCGCCTTTCAGTGTCTCGATCAAACCAGCTTTCTCTAAAGCAGCCACCAACGTATTAAAGTCACCTGTTTCTACCGCTGTGTCGACAATGTCCTTTTTACTTCCTGAATTCTCTGCTGCAAATCCTCCGACTGAGAATGACATCACCAACATAAAAATCAACAAAACCACAGCATACCATTTCTTATCCATTAATAAATCCTCCTTTTTTTCCGGTAATCATCCAATTTTTAAAGAAATAACATTCGCTCTAACACTTTCTTAAGTACACACCCCCGTTATGTAAACTCAAAAGGTATTATTCGTTTATTTGACACTTTTATCCTTACGTGAACAATAAAAAAACTTATTATGATCCTTAGTAAAAAAACAAAGATGCAATCGTCCATCCCCCTTTTAATGAAGAGTGGATGATCCATATAGAGCCTTCCTGCAGTAAACTTAATTTGCAAAACAAGAAATTGAAGACATGCGGCCCACCATAAAAAAGGTCCAGCAAACAAGCCGAACCTTTCATCACCTTATTTTATTTATACCGTAGTGCAAAACGATAAAAATAAATTAATTCATCCCGTTCCATTTCCCTTGGTTTTTGGATGATTTTAGCTTTTTAGCTTTTTCTTTGTGCTGCCTGTTAGCTGCTGCACTTCCAAGTTCTTTAGAGAACTCTGAATCAGTTTTACTTGAATCAAATCCTTGTTTGTTCTTTTGGTCTGCGTTCGTTTTGCCATTTCGTTTCGCCATAGTATCACCCCTTCTCTCTTTATTTTGAGAATTAAAAAGAGAATTATACGTGATTGCTTTTTTCCTTAATATTGTTTAAAAACCAGTCCTTAGGGGAAAATAATTTACCTTTCTACTGCTGTTGTATTCGATCGTTTTCGGGACAGTCGTAACCACGCTGCCCCTTTTTGCATCATGTTTTCTTAGAATAAACTATGAAAAAGTGATGTGAGATGTTGTGACCAAAGTTCTTTTGCGTCTTAAAAATTATGTTTATGTAAACTAAAAAAACAACCCTTTTGGATTATGCTTTATTTGCCTGGCAACGTCCTGGCTCACCCTTTCTCTTCTACGGGGAAAGGATGTCTTGACGCTATTAACTGGAGATTTTTCAAAAGGTCATTAATACTAGTAACTTTAAAACACATCAAAAAATACAGTTGGATGGGTCATACAACTAGTTATGAATAACTGCAACTACCTCTCCTACTCGAAGCCATTGAAAAAGTCCATCGAGAAGCGGCAATGGCTCCGCACGTTGCGCGCCCGCGGATTGAGAAACCCACTCATAGCGTGCTTTAAAACAAGGCAACGGCTTTTTCAGTAGCTCACCTACACTGGCCACTTCTCTAACGTATAGGACATCTCCCAAAACATATACTCATACCTGCTGCTTGTTATAAAAATAGACTCCATTCGTTGCTTCTCTTCTGCTGAAGCTTTTTTTGCGCAATCATCCAAACGGTTAATCTGTTCCTTTACTAACGTTGCAAACCATTCGTCACCATACGTATCAATCCACTTTTGATAGACGGGATGCTCTGGAGTAGAGCCTTTATACTTCTCTCCGATTTCCCAGTACAACCAATAGCAAGGAAGAATAGCCGCAATCACTTCCCCTAGAGAGCCTTTATAGGCAACAGAAAACAAATGATTCGTATAAGCAACTGCAGTCGGAGCAGGTTCCTCAGCCATATGGCCTTCGCTATTCTTTTCTAGTCCTAAGTCTTTTGCAAATCCTTCATGTAGCATATGCTCTGCATCAAAAGTCGATTTAGCATGAAACGCCATTTGCGACGTTGTATGAAAGTCTAATGCTTTTGCAGCCCCAATCGCTTGTACTTGAGCAAACCTGGAAAGGTAAAAGGAATCTTGCTGTACATAATATGTAAAACACTCAATTGGTAATGACCCATCAGCTACTCCTCTAACAAACGGATGTTCAAAGCTTGCATTCCAAATGGAATCTGCCTTTTTTCGAAGTTGTTCTGAAAATTTCATTTCATTCATCCTCTCTTTAATAATCTATTCCCAAAACTTATAAGTTAAATAGCTTTCATTCGTTCATTTCGTATAATGCGTTCATTAATCGGCCTTTCAACTCTAAAAATTCGGGAGAGACCTTCATTTCTGTTTTCCTTGGCCGAGACAATGTCACCTTCTCTTCTAGAATGACCTCTGTTGGACGAGGGGCTAGCACATAAATACGGTCTGATAAGAATATCGCTTCATCAATACTATGTGTGATAAATAAGACGGTTCGTTGCATTTTCCTCCATATTTGCAACAGCCAACTATGCATTTTCTCACGAGTTAACGCATCCAGAGCGCCAAAAGGTTCATCTAATAACAATAGTTCTTTTTTATGCAAAAAGGTTCGTAGCAACGCAGCTCTTTGTTTCATTCCTCCCGACAAGACGTCCGGATAAGAATGCTCATATCCTTCTAATCCAAACAGCGGAAAAAGAGAAAGCGCCTCTTCCTTAACTTGTTCTGTTTGTTGCTTCGTTATCATTGGACCTAAAAGAACATTTTCTAGCACGGTTTTCCATGGGAATAATAAGTCCTTTTGCATCATGTAACTGCTATAACCACGTTTCCCAATTATATTCTGACCATCTAGTGAAATTTCTCCCTCATGCGGAATATCAAGGCCCGTAATTAAATTAAATAATGTACTTTTGCCACAGCCACTTGGTCCAATTAATGAAACAAACTCTCCTTTTTGAAGATACAGGTTTATTCCTTTAATAACGGGTTCCCCGCCAAACGAATGCTGCAGATTGCGAATGCTTAGTTCCATATACACTCCTAATTTCTCATTAAGGTAAGAATTTATTTGTCATCGCTTCTTCAGTCGATACTTCTATTTCAATTAGTCCAGCCTCAAGCATCCAAGAGGAAAAATTATCCCAAATGTCTTCACTTTGAATGCCCCACTTTTCTGCCCCCCCTTGATAACGCGGGCTTAGCCAATTTTGTGACGCACGAATAAGTTCTTCATCTGTTTCCGGGGTAGCAGCAATTAAAATCTCCGCTGCTTCATCTGGTTGTTCTATCGCAAATTCATATCCTTTTGACATAGCTCTTACAAATTTTTCAACGAGTTCAGGCTTCTCTTTAATTACAGCATCGCTGCTAAAAATAACAGGAGAATAATAGTTAAAGACAGGATCAATATCTTTAAGATAAATCATATTAATGTCTTCACCGCGAATTTCCGCTTCAATTCCTGTCCAACCATAAAAAATCCATTGAAAATCAATGTCTCTCTTCGTATTTGCAAAAAAATCAGCTGATCCAACAATGACATTTTCTACCGAAGAAGGATCAACATGATGCTGATTTAAAACAGTGTTCAAAATCGCCTCTTCCTCAGCACCTCCAAAACCGCCATATGTTTTCCCTTCAAAATCCTCTGGTGATGTAATCTTTTTTTCAACTGGAGAAGCAAAGCCAGAAGTATGCTCCTGAATCACAGCAGCGATCGAAACGACTGGAATATCTTTTGATCTAGCAATGGTCACACCAGTTTGGGATCCGACCCCAAAATCGGCTTGTCCTGCCGCAACAATTGGTACAGCACCTTCCATCGCCGGTTCGATAATCGTTAAATCAATTCCTTCTTCTTCAAAGAACCCTTTTTCTTTGGCGACATAAATACCGGTATGATTCGTGTTTGGTACCCAATCTAACATAAAGGTTGCTTCAACTAATTCTGAAGATTCAACCGGCACCTCTCCCCCAGCTTCTGATTCGATTTCCGACTCCACTTCTTCACTTTGATTCGGCTCTTCTACTTGATTACAACCAACTAAAACGAGCATGATAATCAATAACAAAAAGGTACTTACTTTCTTTAACATCGAATTCTCTCCTTAATTCATTTTTTATATTTGTGAGACTTATGTTTCCACGGCATCATAACTCTACCTAGGATAACAACAACTAAAAATAAGAGGCAGCTTAATAGTGAAATTATCACAATAACAACGAAGACTTTGTCTGTTGCAAACGAGCTTTGAGCTTTTATTAAATAAATTCCTAACCCAGAACTTGCACCAACCCACTCTGAAATAACAGCTGCTAACACACTATAAGTCGCTCCGATTCTCAACCCTGTAAATAGATTAGGAAGCGCGTGTGGGAATCGAACAGAATAAAATACCTGCCAAAATGACCCTCCCATTGACCTAACAAGCCGAATCATATCCCGATCACTTGATTGCAGCCCCTCAACTACACTAACGACAACCGGAAAAAAAGTCACTAAAGCTACGACAAGCACCTTAGGGAGGATTCCGTACCCAAACCAAATAATTAGCAAAGGTGCAATCGCAATAATAGGAATCGTTTGCGAAAATAAGAGAATTGGATAAAAACTTTTACGTAAAAACGGTGAGATATCTAATATAAAAGCCATCACTAACGCAACTGCAATCCCTAATAAAAATCCAAGCACCGCCTCTTTCGTAGTCATCCAAATATGTTCCGGTAATAGGTGCCACGTTTGAAACAACGTATGAACAATCAAACTGGGAGCTGGTAAAATCCAGTTTTCAATCTCCCAAAACCTAACAACCACTTCCCATAACACGAGAAAAATTAAAATAGCGCTGATCGCAGGTGCAGCTGAACGGACAAACTGACGTAAAGAAACCATGTTTACCTCCTTTCGCAAAAAAAAACCTACACACCACAGAGGCGTGTAGACTTACATTTCACATGTAATTCTAATAAACATCCCTCCGCTGGCATTACCCAGATCAGGTTTAAAGGGTCGATATCTTCATCGGGATATCCTCTCAGCCAGCCTCATAGCTCCCCTATTAATTTTCATAATTTTTCCTTTCAAAGCGTAACACACATTCTGAATTACAGCAATATTCCGTTCTTTCCAACTGAACAAGATTACTCGTCGTGTAATGCTTCACAGTTAACTTAAATATTCTTTCATGTGAAGTTTAATTAAGATATTCGTTGGATCTCTTCCAAGCTATTAATATGTTCCCATACTGGGGTAATTTCTGTAATAATTTCATCTTTTAAAATATGTTTTAGTTCGTTTTTCTTTTGTTTAGCTATAGTTAATTGATTAATAGTAGAAAAGAAAATGAATGATTGATTTTTAACTTGCTGACCTTCTCTAATTGTTGGGTCATGCAAGTCAAAAAACAAATCTAATAATTCGTTATAGGATACTTTCCAAGGATCAAACCATATTTCTACTAGATCTACATTGGCCCGTTTTAAATGCCCTATTTGAACATATTCAATACCACGAAAAACTGTAATAAACGCTTTTTGACTGAAAAATTCACTTGCACCAAACACTGCTTTTTCCATTATTATCGCTCCTCCTGAGCGATAAGCCTCTCATCCATTCAAAAAAACCTCTCTTTAATTTAAAGAGAGGTTAGTATGATTAAATACATTGCTCTCATCTTTCAAAGGTTAACACCTTTGCAGGAATTAGCACCGTTCAAGTCAATATTTTGACTTGATGGTTGCCGGGTTTCATAGGGCCTGTCCCTCTACCACTCTGGATAAGAAGTTTATCGCTATTTAATTTTTTATTCTTTAACAACTTTATTGATACTAATCTTATCAACCACTTAGCTAAAATTCAAGTAATATTTTAAAAATAATGATAAAAGTTGCCTTTTTGTTGGCTCTTTCTTGTTCCTAATAGTTATTTATTTTGATTGCTAAGTTATGAACTAGTAAGGTCTAAAATCCACTTTTTCAAGTCGACCATACGGAAAAAATCAGGTGTCGTTTCTGTCCCTGTAACCAGCATCGGAATCAAAGAATCATTTTTATGAAATCCTCCATGACTAGCGCCTCCCGCATGAGAAGGAGTAACTTCCCCTCTTAACTCATACCCTGGTTTTGCTGATATAACTACAAAGTCTCCTTCATGAGAATGAAGAGTGCTATGAAGCCTTTTTAGAGCATCAGGAAAATCACCGAAAGTGACATCGTTTCCCGTTATAGTTAAATCAAGAATAGAATGATCTCCCCTAATCTCCCAAGTTTGATCGAATTCATCCTTTACTTGTCCACCTTCTTTAAATTGAAAGCTTTCTTTTTTGTCACCCGCAGCAACATGAATCCATTGATCTATCTTCCAGGAGATCATATCGAGGCGTTCCTCTGTTTTCAATTTCTCGACAATCTCTGTTAGTGGTACATCGTCTGTATTTAATGAATAGATAAAACATGACCTCAAATTGTTTGCTAACACTACTTGATCTTCTTTTCGCACACCCTTACTCAATTTTGTAACCTTTAATGGCTGTAATAATTTCCTTAGGTCAACAAAGGCTTGTGATTTGTCATCCTTTATGCCCGATTGACCATTATCTCCAATCAAAATCCAAATATAATTATCAAGTGCCTCTTCCCATGTCGGAAAGGAGTCCAACATCGTCTGTAAGTTTTTATCCATTTCCTTAATCCCCTTCGTATCCATAGGTCCACGTTTATGAACGTTCTTATCATGATCAGGGAGATAGACTAGGGAAAAATCAGGAATATCATGATTATTGACTAAATGAGTAAATTCTTGAGCGGAGAATTTATTATTAAAACCATATTTATGCCAAACACTGCTGTATTTCCCATTAGGATCCAGCCTAGATAAGCGACCATAGACATACTTTGTGGCAGTCTGCGTTTCAATATGCTTATCAATAGTAACGAAGAACCGGATAAAACTAGGAATGGTTAATTGGTGCGGAACGTTCCCTCTGTTTACAAGCGGATTGATAGAAGCAGTTTTTTTCCCTTGCTCGTTTAACTCCTCATGAATTGTTTTCACTTTTGTATTTAAATGTTCATTATTTAATCGGTAAAGAGTATCTTTCAAGCATTTACTAAGTCCAAGTTTCATTTGATCAATTAGGTGCGTCCCATAATTAATGATCCTATTTTCTTTTTCGCTATACCATGTAAGCGCAGGGATTCCATGTTGATCTGAATAATGTCCTGTGAGCAATGTGCTTTCCACATTTACTGACATTGTAGGGAAAGGAGCAACAACGCTTGAATAATATGTCCCATGTTCCATAAAGTATGTAAAAGCAGGTAAGGTTTCCTCTTTTAACGCAAGCTGTAACGGTTTATCCATCAATGTATCAAGCATTACCATAATAACTGGTTTATTGGAAGTAGTAATGTAAGTCACCCCTTTCATCCTTATTAAAATTTCACTTAAGAAACCCACTGTTCATTTTTTAGTATGCAAAAATAATAATAAATTATGAAGGAAAATATCAATTCACTACGTGCTAACTTCCCTCTCATTTCCGTGTCCTACATGTTTCTTATTACAAAGGGAATAATATGCTTCGACAGTATAAAGGGGGACTAGTTAATGGACTACAAACTATTTAGAGAGGTCAATCAGTTGGCAGGAAGAAATTCTTTATTAGATATACTAATGATATTTTTTTCAAACAAGGTTCGCTATATATTTATATTTGTTTTAATTCTAATGTTGTTTCAAAATTCACACAGAAAAGTGGCACTATCTGCAATTAAATCTGCAGTATTTACCTTGTTCATCAATAGGTTGATTAGGCTGGTGTATTTTAAACCCCGCCCTTTTGTGAAACACCGTGTAGGCATTCTTATTCCTTCAAAGACAGACTCTTCTTTTCCAAGTAAACATACACTGCTTGTGTTTGCTATAGCTACTTCGATTTTTCTACGGGAACGTATTCTCGGGTCGATCATGTTGGGGCTATCCATGTTAACGGGGTTTTCACGCATTTGGGTAGGACATCATTTTCCATCTGATATAATCGGAAGTGCCTTCATTAGTATCGTCACAAGTATCTTCACTGATAAAGCTTCTAACCGGTTCGCTTCAAAATATAACCCCTTAAAATAATAGGATTTCACTTTATAGTTATGAGGAGCACATATTCCCTGGCTTCTTTTAACTATTTTTCTACGCTATCTAAAAACAGTTATTGGGAAATATCCCTTCCCTGTATAGAAAACATCTTTTTATAGATATGAGAGATTTGTAGCAAAATCCCCTTGCAGCAAATATCACTAACTAACATATGATATCGTAATTTCATAATAAGTGGGTGAATGTATGTATTATTATCGCCAAGATTGGTCTTCTGTTATAGAGCTTTTAGACCAAAGTTTATACGCAGAAAAAATGGTTTGTTCAATGAGTACACAATTATTTCACATTCCAACTACACAAAACCTAAAAGGAAATCCCGAAATGCATGAGCACCTTGTTCCCGCTTCTTACCACCGAGTAACAGCGGTAGGTTCTGCACAACGATTACAAAATGGTGAATATCATGATTCAATTATTAATACGTTGATTTCATGTGTCAACAGTGCGCTTAGAGAAGATCAAGAAGTAATGAGATGGTTACACGTCATGAGAGACAACGCCCCTAATGAATTTAAACCCTTTATTCAAAACGTTATTAGTTGGCAACAACAAACTGAACAAAGTATGTCTTCTGCTCAACAGCTTTTAAGACAAATGGGATTTGATATTCAAAATCAAAACCAATATAGTCAATATGCTTATTAGAAGAAGATACATCTACTATTCAAGGTTAAATAAAAGCAATGGATGTTGCTTGAATTTATGACTTCCAACTAGCAATTATTGTAGGTGAAATTGATGGGATTGTTGCCGTTAGTGGGAACATCTATTTCTATAAATTGGAATATAGTACGATTACCCCTTTGACTTTTTTAAGGTGCCTGGCAACATCCTGTCTCACCCTTTTGTCTTCTAAAGAGATGATCGTTGTCACGGCTCTTAGTCTTAGAAGATTCTCGTGCCTTAAGCAATCTATTTATGCACACAATAACAACTCAGCCCGACAGAACGCTGGGCTGAGTTTCTCACTTTTTTTACACGGCTTTATCTGTTCGCAAACCCGCACCCGTTCCTTTTTTAGCTCTTTGAATCAAGACTGCAATGATAGCTAGACCAATAGCAACTACATCCATATAGACGTTTGAATTGATCAAGGTTAATGATGCAACTAACAACAGACCTCGAACGATCCAGTTTGTGCTAGCACCTGCAAACCATCCTTGAACCAATGCAGCTAAGAAGTAAATTCCAAACGATGCTGTAAGAACCGCTAGAGCGATACTTCCAGTTGAGCCAATCATCATGATTTCAGGGCTATAGATAAACATGAACGGGACGATAAACGCAGCAATCCCTAACTGAAACGCGGTGACACCGGTTTTAAATGGATCGGTGCCTGCAACACCTGCTGCAGCGTAGGCTGCTAGGGCAACTGGCGGCGTAATCGCTGACATTACTGCATAGTAGAAGACAAACATATGAGCAGATAATGGCTCAAGTCCCATTTGAATAAGGCCTGGAGCAACAACGGAAGCGGCAACTGCATATGCTGCTGTTGTTGGCATTCCCATCCCTAAGATAATCGAGATTAACATCGCAAAGAATAAAGCAAGAAGCATGTTGTTATCAGCAATACCTAGTAACATTGAGCTGAAACGCTGACCTACCCCTGTTAATGCAATCACTCCTACGATAATACCAGCACACGCACAAACAGCAAGTAACTGAATCGTATTTTTCATACCGAGTTCAAGCGCTTGTAACACTTTCTTCAAGCCCATTCGAGTACTTGGCTGAACCCAGCTTACTAGTAAACAAGCAAGGATCGCTACTGTACCCGAGCGAATAACAGAGAAGCCCATCAATAGCGCTCCAATTAAGATAATAATCGGAATGAACAAGTAAGCTTGCTTCATAATCCCTTTCAATGGTGGTAATTCACTCCGCTTTAACCCTCTCATATTGTTTTTGATCGCTTGAAAATCAACCATAAAGTAAACAGATAAGAAGTAAAGCAATGCCGGGATCGTAGCAGCAATAATAATCTCCGAATATTTTATTCCTGTAACCTCAGCCATAATAAAGGCACCGGCACCCATAATGGGAATCATAATTTGCCCCCCTGCAGATGCCGTTGCTTCAGTCGCGGCAGCAAATTGACCTTTATAACCAACACGTCTCATCAACGGAATTGTTAGGGAACCCGTTGCCACAGCATTACCCGCAGACGTCCCGTTCATCATACCCATTAACCCACTAGAGATAACAGAAACTTTTGCTGGTCCCCCTCGCATTCCCCCTGCTAGTGAGAAGGCAAAGTCGATAAAGTAACGACCTACACCAGACATTTGTAAGAATGCACCGAAGACAATGAAGAGCAAAATATATTTCGAAGATACGTCTAACGTAACACCAAAAATTCCATTATCCTTAAAAATATATGTGACAAAACGATCGAAGCTGTAGCCTCTATGATTTAAAATACCAGGTAAATAAGGACCGATAAATGCATATAAAGAGAAAACACTAGCGAGTATTGGGAGTGTCCAGCCGCTTGTACGGCGAGTTAACTCCAATACAACGATGAACCCTAGTATCGCAACGATCGTATCATGCGTTTGTGGCACTGTACCAAAACGACTTAATACCGCATTCAGGTTTGTATAAATATAAAATGTCACATAAAGGATCGACGCAATTAGTAGCCAGTCAAAAATCGTAACTTTGTTTGAGTTTGTTTTCCAACCTTTAAATAGAATGAACCCTAATACTGCCCCAAAAGCTAAGTGAATACTTCTAAAAATCATTGGGTCAATTGGGTGAAAATTTAAGATATATAGATGAAATAATGCCCCAAATACGGCAATCGACATAAACGTATATTTCAGCCATCCAGATAATAACCTCATATTCGAACCTTCAACCGCTTCTTCAAGCTCTTTTGCTTTATCATCGCTGACAATTGATTTAACTTCTTCCTTTTTAAGTTTATTGTTGTTTTTGTCTTTGCTCAAAGGAATAACCCCCCCCATTTATATTTCTACCTTTAAAAGAATTCCTCCCATAATGCAGAATCATTTTATTCAAAAAAGCAGCTTGTTCTTTTTGATACCTTTTGGAATATCATTTTGATTAAAGAGGAGACTCAGAGGGGTCTGACCCCTTTGAGCCACTCCTTAATTATTCGTTTTGGTACTCAGCTGGGTAAACAGTTTCTGGTAAATCAATACCGATTTCTTCGTAATACTTAATTGCACCAGGGTGTAATGGAACTACTTCGTTAAGCAAGATTGCTTCCTCAACTGCTTCTTTTGCCGATGAATGCGTCGTAACTAAAAGATCATTATTTTCGTGATAAGATTTTACTAGATCATAGACAAAGTCAATGTTCATTGTTTTGTGAACGATACCGAAGTTAAATTGAGCGATTGTCTCAATATCATCATGCTCAATATTTTCATATGTTCCTGCTTCAATTGTGTAAGGTGTAAAGAATGGGAAGTTCTCAATTACTTGATCACGTTGCTCCCCGTCAATACCAAACAAATTGATATCACGTAATGCTGCTACCTCTTGTACAGCTGGAATTGGAAGACCTGCAGCGAAACCTATAACGTCAAGTTGACCATCTTGTTGTTGACTGGTCATATCACCAGCACCTGCGTAAACAGGTGAAGCATTTAATCCAAGAAGTTCATGAATTTGGGGTAAGTACGTACCTGAAGTACCACCCATAGGACCTACTCCTGTACGACCAATCCCTTTTTCTGCCATATCATCAAGAGACGCAACACCACTTGATTCTAAAGCCCACCAGTGAAACGGCGTATAATACATTGGGAATACAACACGGATATCATCATGCGGATTTCCCTCAAACTCAGTACCAACACCATTAATCGCTTCGTATCCTGGTCCAGTTGTAATCATCCCAAGGTCTTGGTCTCCAGCTTCAATTAAACGAATGTTATCAACCGGTCCACCTGTCACCTCAACATTTGCTGTAACGCCAAGCTTACTTTCAAGTAGATGACCTAGTCCGCCGCCGTAAATATAGTACACTCCACCTTGTGATGCTGTACCAATGACAACAGTTGATGGTGCATCCTGATATTCAACAGTTTCGCCTGCATCACCAACTGAACCAGAGTCATCGTTACCTGCTGGTGCACTTGATTCACTACCTCCACATGCCGTAACAAACACTAATCCGAAGCTTGCAATCGCTGTCAACATTGAGCGCCTAAAAAATTTTTTCATTGCTTGTTCCCCCTTATAATGTTTTTCTAACTATTCAGATTATAAAGCGCTTTCATAGGCTTGTCTGGATTTGAACTTAATATTCTTTTTGGTCTTTTTGGTCTCGGAACTAAGAATATCAGCAATGCTTTTGTAAAAGGGGGTACCATACCCCCAATGCAAAAAGAGCAAAAGTCTAATCAAGACTTTTACTCCTTTGATCTATATTTCAATAATTTCCTTCCCAATGTCCTGAGAATGTTTTTGATAAACTGGTTTTAATTTTTCTCTCCACATATGTTTTTCTTCTTCGGTTAAATAATCAATTGGGATGCTGTTGGCTTATTAACAATCGTAATACCAAATTCAATGTAAAAAGCCGTAATGATTCCAATAATTAAAAACGACATAATTACAATGAATCCTTTCATACTCCCTTCACAATCCTTTCAACTGATACATTTGAATTGGACGACCAATAGCACCATAAGTTAGGTCCATTTCTACTTTTCCAATCGATTCTAAATAATTCAAATACCTTCTAGCCGTCACTCTCGCCAGTCCAACATTGTTGCCTATTTCTTCTGCTGACTTAGATTCTTTCATTTTGCTTAAATAGTTATAGATTTGATTTAGCGTCTGCTCTTGCAGTCCTTTTGGTAAATCAGCTGAGGGTTTTTGCTCATTGTTTTTAGGTGATGACAAAACTGCATCTAATTTATCTTGAGACATCAGCCCGTCTTGATTCAGTTGTCTATAGACATCTTTATATTGTTGAAACGCTTGCTTCAAACGTTCAAAAGTAAAAGGCTTTACGATATAATCGATCACTCCATGTCGCAATAACGTTTTAACCGTCGTTGTATCATTTGCCGCTGTAATAGCAATGATATCAACATCTATTTTCTCTTGCCGCAACTCTTGAATTAAGGAGAGTCCATCTTGGTCAGGCATATAAATATCCAATAAGACGAGATCAGGCTTAAGATGTTCAATTTGCTTTTTTCCCTCTAATCCTGTTGAAGCAGCGCCAACGACTAAGAATCCGTCTATTTGCTCAATGAACATCCGATTCACTTGTTGAACCATTGGATCATCTTCAACAAGTAAAACATGAATAGACTCAATTAGTTTTTTACCCACTTGTCTCCTCAACCCCTCTCATCATTGGCAATGTAATGATACACTCTGTCCGTTATTCCACACCGCTATTAATGTCAATATATATTCTAGTGGCTCTTGTCCTTCTTCTAATTGAATTAATCAACCTATCGTAGTTTATTCGAATATTCATGATTTTTGACGCGCAATGACTCCACAAAAGCTTGTACCCCCATTAGCTCCTAGGCTAATCGATTTACCTCTATTCGGTCTTGGAAAATAGGCACTTCACCAACTGTTTTATCCCCCCTACTGTAATTGGAATTCGATTACTTAAAACCGCTTTCTGTCCTTTCAACTAATACACGCGCTAACTCTTCAGGCTCCATTTCAAATGTTTGGCTTTTAATATGGGTAGCTAAAAGCCAAACTCTCCATACTCCAAAAAGCGCGGTAATGATAGCGGTTACAAATATGGTATTTACATTTAAAAGGTACCCTATTAATATAATGCCAGTAATAAATAAAATATAGCAATTTATTATAGGAATCGACTTATTCTAT
Organism: Halalkalibacter kiskunsagensis; assembly: GCF_037027555.1. Classification (NCBI taxonomy): domain Bacteria; kingdom Bacillati; phylum Bacillota; class Bacilli; order Caryophanales; family Bacillaceae; genus Halalkalibacter; species Halalkalibacter kiskunsagensis. The sequence goes on from NZ_JAXBLX010000040.1 coordinate 27,353, forward strand.
AAATAATAGTAGATTTACTTTACCGTAATAATTTTTTTAAGAAGTTTAATCTATCTTGCGCATTATCCACCGTTAAGATGTCAATTCCACTATCAATTATCTTTTCGGTACTGTCTCCTTTAATTGCTTTCTGTGCTTGTACTACGCTTAGATATCCCATATCATAAGGATTCTGCGCTATAGTGGCGTCTACCTTTCCTACTCCAACAAATTCGGTCATTTCTATTATCCCATCTGTACCGATAATTGGGATTTTTACACCTTCTTTCTCTAGCGTTCCTAATACCTCTAGAGCTAATCGATCAGAAGTAGCAATTACCCCTTTAATATTTGGATAGGACTGCAAAATGCTTCCCATCACTGGTGTTGGATTTGCCAAATCGTCATACCCTGATCTTTCTGCAACAACCTTTACTCCGATATTCTCCAACATCTTTTTTGCCCCTTTTGTTCGATCAATCATAGCTTGATCATCCGCTAGCCCAAAAATGATAGCCACTTGATCTCCTGGCTACAGCATTGAACCCAACACCTTACCTGCCATTTCACCCAATGCATAGTGGTCCGGTCCGATAAAGGCGGTTTTATCTTCCCATTCAATGTCCCTAGACACAAGAAGCACAGGAATATTTTTTTTCTTATATTCCATCAATACAGGAATAGTAACCTCTTCGTCAATAGGAGCTACAATTAGCGCATCTGGTTGTTGATTAAGAACCTCTTTTAACATGTTAGGCTTATTACTAATAGGAAAGAACGATTCAGGAGCTATTACTTTACCATCTAATTTAAAATCTTGTAAGGCTTTTTTGGCCCCTGACTCAAATATTTTCCAATACTCAATATCCAATCTTTGTGCAACGATTATAATATTAGGCTTATCCTGTTCCTTAAGAAACCAAACTGTAAAACTTATGAAAGTCATGGTAAAAACGCAAAGGGCTAGTGGAACTATCAATTTCTTTTTCACTATACGTTTCCTCCTCATGCTTTCTTTCTATTTACTAGATCAAGGTGAAAAGTAAAATTCCTTGAAGATTGTTGTTTTCGATCATTTTCTCGTTTATTATTTCTTCCTTATCTTAGTCATTTTCAAAGAAATTTCATAGATTATGTAACTATTGTTAAAGTTTTAAACTTTAAAAAAGAATGCATTGAGAAAAACTCCTCAATGCGTTTTATTACTCATACTGTTCCAGTAAAAATTGATTGGATTCATTAAACATATAAGAATAAAGAGGTCTACCTATACCATAGGTTAATGTTTCATCAATAACACGAATCTCATTTAAAAACTTTAAATACTTTCGAATGGAAACTCTTGATATATTTGTAATTTCTGCCATTTCATCTGTCGTAAATGAAGTATTTCCTTGCTTTTTAATTGCATTAATAACGATATTTAAAGTCTTTCTAGATAATCCTTTTGGCAGAGGATTTAATGGTTCAGCCACAGCAATTTCACCCTGTTTCACTAGTAAAAGCTCGTCTAAGTCCTTCTGGTTCATCTTACTATGTTGATTTAGAGTTGCGTATTTTTCCTGGTAAGAAGTAAGTGCTTGGTGGAATCGCTCAAATTCAAATGGTTTAATTAAATAATCTACAGCTCCATGTCTTAACGCTATCTGAATTTTATCTACATTAGAGGCCGCTGTAATGAGAATAACATCTATTTTCCTTTTTTCTTTTCTTATTTTACTTAATAAAGTTAACCCGTTTTCGCCTGGCATGTAGATATCTAAAAGTACTAGATCAACTTTTTGATTATTGATGATTTTTGTCGCTTCATTTACCGAATGTACGACACCAACTAAAATGAAACCATCAATTTTTTTTAAGTATCGTTTATTAAACTCTGCTACCATCGGATCATCATCTATAATTAGAACATTAATCATTTGCCCCCTCCTCCTCTCCCTTGTAAGGAACTTGAATGATAAACTCTGTACCTTTTTCAACACTTAAGTTTAGTTGGATTGATCCTCCTAAAGTTTCGATACTTTTACCCACTAAATAGAATCCGTAACCACGATTTTCACCCTTTGTCGAATACCCCTTTTTAAAAATATGAGTAAATTGTTCCTTTTTAAGACCCGGACCTGAATCCCAGACTTTAATTAGAAGTTGATTTTTATTATAGTTTAGCTTTAACTGCAGCTTCTTTTCCTTCATTTCACTCATGGCTTCTATCGCATTATCTACTACATTTCCGATAATGGTAATTAATTCATGGGTAACATGGTCTTCGATGGGTTTTGGAATGATTGTCTCATTATCTATTTTCATCACTACCTTATTTTCCCTTGCAGTACTTAGCTTTCCCATAATAAATCCAGCAAGTACCGGATCTTTAATATTTTTGGTAACATAACTAACTTCGTTTACACGATGATCCACAATTTCATTTATAAAATCCATTAACTCATCGTAAAATCCCATTTTAACCATTCCAAGAATGACATGGAGCCGATTCATATACTCATGTGACTGGGCACGCAATGCTTCAGCATACATCCGAACACCTGTTAATTGCTCTGCTAATTGATAAACTTCCGTTTTGTCCCTAAACGTTGAAATGGCTCCAACAATTTCTTTGTTAACAATCAAAGGAGCTCGATTCGTTAAAAGGGTCACACCATTGACCATTATCTCTTCATCTTTTTCAGACTTTCCTGTTTTTAACACACGTTCCAATTTAGAAAATGAGAGATAATCGGTAAGTTTCATTCCTACTGGATTATCCGATAAGCCGATATTCGTAAATATTCGTAAAGCTGATTTATTGACTAGTGTTATTGTTGAATTTTTGTCAACTGCAATAATCCCTTCATGCACAGAATGAAGCATCGTATTTCGTTCTTCATGAATTTTAGCAATCGCACACGGCTCTAAACCAAATAAAACCTTTTTAATATATCTTGCTAGGAAAACTGCTCCTACGATACCAACTAATATCCCTACGATAGATCCAATTAAAATATTTTTATGACTTTTTTCAAGTGCTTGTTTAACATTAGTAAGAGAGATCCCAACTACAACCGCTCCTATCTGTTCACTTTCATTATAAATAGGAGTAAATGCACGTAATGACTGCTCTAGTGTCCCTTTCGATATCGAGATATGTTCTTTTCCATTTAGTACTGTTTTTTCATCCCCTCCGGCAAATTGTTTCCCAATTTTTTCTGGATCGGGATGAGATTTTCTAATTCCATTCATATCGATTACTACGACAAAAAGAACATCAGCTGCTTGTTGAATATCGACTGTATATTCTTGGATTGCACCATCATCCTCTTCTTTCTCAAGCCCATTTTTAACGATTTCAGATTTGGCAACTGTTCTTGATACAATCTTTGCTTTTTCTTCTTGGTTGTTACGAATTGATTCACTTACTGTATGACTAATTAATAAATCAGTAAAAAGCAAAGATAAAATAACGACCAAGCATACAAAGAAAATAATAACCGTACTCAGCTTATATTTTTGTTTTGACAATGAATCCACTCCTAAAAATTTCTCTGCTTATTCTTTCATTTAATGCACTACCATGAAAATAAAGTAAGTTTACCTTTATCATTCGCTCCAATCAACATCCTACCCATAATGAGCTTTAGCAGCTTCTGTAAAAGAGGTTGTTCAAAAAGGGGTGTTTTTTCACTTTTTGAACAACCTCGAAGCAATGAGCGAAGCCGCTACATGCCCTTAAGTCCGTGTGAGTGGGGTTCTCGCACGGACGCGTAGCGAGTGAAGCCATTGCCAACTTCTTGAACACGCTCTAAAATAAAAAGCCTTACCTAACAGATTATTAGGAAGGCTAAAAATAGAAAATCTCTCACTAAATATTATTTGATCTGCAGGATTCATGATGAAGCAATTTCGTTAATACCAGAAAAAAGAACCGAAATCATTTTTTCGTGTATACCTTTTAAATCGAGATAAAAATATTGCCTTCCTTTAACACCCTTCTCTCCTTATAGAATCAAAGTATGTTCAAGGCTTAATAAGCTTATACCCCTATTAAAAATTACTAAGCTTATTTAACTACTAGTAGATCCTCACTAGGTTCTTGTGCATTCAATTTCTTTCTGGCAACCCCTGTATTTATTGCTGCAGCTGCAACAGCATCTGCTACATGTTTTGCTACTCTTGGATCAAATGGATCTGGAATGACATAATCAGCGTGCAACTCTTCACTGTTAATTAGTCCAGAAATTGCATAAACCGCAGCAATTTTCATTTCTTCATTAATTTCCTTCGCATGAACATCTAAAGCACCGCGGAAAATTCCCGGGAATGCAAGGACATTATTAACTTGGTTCGGGAAATCAGAGCGTCCTGTTCCAACTACGAGTGCTCCCGCTTCTTTTGCCTCTTCTGGCATAATTTCGGGTACCGGGTTAGCCATTGCGAAAATAATTGGATCCTGATTCATCGACCGAACCATTTCTTTTGTCACTGATCCTGCCGCAGAAACCCCAACAAAAACATCAGTACCTTCTAATGCATCTGCTAGTGACCCTTGCTTTTGTTCTTTATTTGTGATGCTTGCCATTTCTTCTTTAAATTTATTCATGCCAACCGGACGATCTTTATAAATGATTCCTTTTGTATCACATAAAATAACATCTCCTACACCCATATTTAGTAACAGTTTTACAATTGCTACCCCTGCAGCACCAGCCCCATTTGCCACAATACGAATATCCTCAATGTTTTTGTTTACGAGTTTAAGAGCATTAATGAGTCCTGCTGCTGTCACAATAGCCGTTCCATGTTGGTCATCATGGAAAATAGGAATATCGCACTCTTTTCTTAAACGATCTTCAATTTCAAAGCATTGCGGTGCAGCGATATCTTCTAAGTTTACTCCGCCAAAAGTAGGCTCTAACATTTTAACGTGCTCGACAATTTTATCCGTGTCAGTCGAATTTATGCATAGAGGAAAGGCATCGACATTGGCAAATTCTTTAAATAACAATGCCTTCCCTTCCATGACCGGCATAGCTGCTTTCGGACCGATATTTCCAAGCCCAAGGACAGCGGTTCCATTTGAAACAACAGCAACAAGATTTCCCTTCATTGTGTAATCATATACTTTGCTTTCATTCTCATGAATAGCCAAACATGGCTCCGCTACACCAGGTGAATAAGCAAGACTTAAATCTTTCGCATCACGTACTTTGACTTTAGAATTGACACTAAGTTTTCCTTGATTTTCTTTATGCATCTTTAATGCTTCTTCGCGTAATGTTGACATAACTAAATCTCCCTGTCATTGTTGAATTTTTATTACAAATTAAAATGGTAATTAGCATATTACTTTGTATATCACTGATCGTATTAGATGGTAACTATGGAAATTTAGAAAGTATATATCAGGAGAAAAAAAGCGCTTTCTGTTTTTACTGCTTTATTTTTACTCCTCCTTCTTTAACAATAATTATAATGTTTCTTAGAAAACTTCATAGCTTTTGTAACTTTATTAAGTATTTTTTAACTTTAAAAATACTTTTGCTAAATACACAACGAATGTTACAGTCAAACCGCTCTAAAGAATTAACTAAAGGCCAGTTCGGGCTTTTTTTCAATTAGACCAAGTGTTTGAGCTGCCTGAGTATAAATTTCGTTTAGAAGATCTGGATTTTCCATTAATGATAAGCCATAAGAAGGAATCATTTCTTTAATTTTTGGTTCCCACTCAATCATATAATCAGGAAAGCATTTTGTTAGTACTTCAAGCATGACGTGTACGGCGGTAGAAGCACCAGGAGAAGCGCCAAGCAATGCTGCAATTGAACCATCAGCAGCACTAACAACTTCCGTACCAAATTGAAGTGTTCCCCTACCAGCTTCAGTATCTTTAATAACTTGTACACGCTGGCCTGCTACTACTAAATCCCAATCCTCGCTTTTGGCGTTTGGGATAAATTCACGTAATTCTTCCATGCGCTGTTCTTTTGATAACATAACTTGTTGGATCAGGTATTTTGTCAATGACATGTTTTTTACGCCTGCTGCCAACATCGTTACAAGATTATCCGGTTTTACGGAAGTTACTAAATCAAACATTGAACCATTGTTTAAAAACTTTGGTGAAAAGCCGGCAAACGGTCCAAATAGCAATGATTTTTTATTGTTGATAAATCGTGTATCAAGATGCGGAACAGACATTGGGGGAGCACCAACCTTAGCTTTTCCGTATACTTTTGCATGATGCTGCTCTATGACTTCAGGGTTATTACACACCATAAATAATCCACTTACCGGGAATCCTCCAATATGTTTTCCTTCTGGAATACCGGATTTTTGCAGTAAATGAATGCTTCCTCCCCCGCCTCCGACAAAGACGAACTTTGCAGTATGACGTTCAACCGAAGCGCTACCCGAATTCCGCACTTTCAATTCCCATAATCCATCACTAGTACGTTTAATGTCACTAACACTATGATTGAAGTGTGTATTGACATTTTCACTCTCTAAATGGTCAAACATCATGCGCGTTAAAGCGCCAAAATTGACATCAGTTCCAGAGTCGATTTTGGTTGCTGCTATAGGCTCATTCGATGCGCGATCTTGCATAATAAGCGGAATCCATTCCATTAGTTTTTCAGGATCATCGGAAAATTCCATCCCATGAAATAATGGGTTCTTTGATAGCGCTTCAAATCGTTTCTTTAAAAATGTTACATTTTGTTCCCCTTGAACTAAACTTATATGAGGCAATGGCATGATAAAATCATGTGGGTTTTGTTTCAGCTTGTTTACAAGATACGTCCAAAACTGCATTGAAACCTGAAATTGTTCATTAATATTTATCGCTTTGCTAATATCTATGGATCCATCCGGTTTTTCGACCGTATAGTTAAGCTCGCACAGTGCCGCATGCCCTGTGCCCGCATTATTCCATTCGTTAGAGCTTTCCTCTCCTGCGTTTGCAAGTTTTTCAAATACCTTTATTTTCCAATCTGGTGCTAATTCTTTCAGAAGTGTTCCCAAAGTTGCACTCATAATTCCAGCACCAATTAAAATAACGTCTGTTTTCGTTTCACTGTTGCTCATTTTTACCTCCCCTTTCTTATAAATGTTCTGTATGGTTTAGTGAATATAGTAACTATTTATGAAAAAGCAATGAGAGAGTCTGTTCCTTTAAAAGTTCAATTAACTAATTTAGTAATATACTATAAACCTATTTGTTTGATTTATAGTAAGCGATGCATAAGATAAAAAAAGACAACTTCACCAACAGGTGAAGTTTGTACAAAATGATGCAAAATTCATATATAAGTTGTTTAGAGTTTCCATCATAAGCTGTCATTGAACTAAATATCTCTGTAAGAGCTAAAAAGTCGGCTCCGCTTTTGTTATACTAGAGGTCCGCCCAGCTTAACAATCTCTTCTGATACACTGGTGAACTTTTTGAAGTTTTCATTGAACTTGCTGGCAAGGTCTACAGCTTTTGCTTTATAAGCTTCCTTGTCAGTCCAAGTTTTTTCTGGAATTAATACGTTATCTGAAACACCTGGAACATGAAGTGGAATTTCCAGACCGAAGATCTCGTCCTTTTCGGTTTCCACGTTGTCTAAATCTCCGTTAAGCGCTGCTCTCACCATTGCGCGAGTGTAGGAAAGATTCATCCGTTGACCTACACCATATTCTCCGCCAGTCCAGCCAGTGTTAACTAAGAATACTTTTGCATTGTGCTTTTCAATTTTTTCTCCAAGCATTTCAGCATAACGAAATGCGTTAAGCGGTAAGAATGGAGAACCAAAGCATGTAGAAAACGTTACTTCCGGAGATGTAACCCCCCGCTCTGTTCCTGCTAGCTTACTAGTATAGCCGCTTAAGAAATGGTACATGGCTTGTTCTTTAGATAACTTGCTGATTGGAGGTAAAACACCAAATGCATCAGCTGTTAAGAACACAATTGTATTTGGGTGTCCAGCAACACTTGGAAGCATGATATTATCAATTGCGTCAATTGAATATGCTGCTCGTGTATTTTCTGTTAAAGATACATCATCGTAATTTGCTAGACCAGTCTTCTTATCAATGACCACATTTTCTAGTACAGAACCGAATGTAATCGCATCAAAGATTTGAGGTTCCTTCTCCCGAGATAGATTCACGCATTTTGCATAGCAACCTCCCTCAATATTAAATACGCCGTTATCAGACCAGCCATGCTCGTCATCACCGATTAACTTACGGTTTGGATCTGCAGATAGTGTTGTCTTTCCTGTTCCGGATAAGCCAAAGAACAATGCCACATCACTTTCTTCAGATACGTTTGCAGAACAGTGCATAGGTAAAATGTCTTGTTCTGGTAACAAGTAGTTCATGATAGAGAAGATAGATTTCTTCATTTCACCTGCATACTCAGTACCGCCAATTAAAATAACACGCTTTTCAAAAGAAACAATGATGAACGTCTCAGAATTTGTACCGTCAATATCCGGATTAGCTTTGAATGTTGGAGCAGATACAATTGTAAATGGTTCATCATGATTCAAAGAATCAATCTCTGTCGGACGAATAAATAATTGATGTGCAAATAAGTTATGCCAAGCAAATTCATTTATGACTTGAATTGAAAGACGAGAGCTGTGATCAGCTCCGGCAAAGCCTTTAAATACGAAGATTTCTTCTTTTTCTTTTAAGTATTCTAAAACCTTTGTGTACAGATTATCAAAATGCTGCTCAGAAATAGGCTTGTTTACAGTACCCCAATCAATTTTATCTGCAGTAGATGCTTCCTTAACAATGAATTTATCTTTAGGAGAACGACCTGTGTATTTACCCGTTGAAACAGAAACAGCACCGGTAGAAGTTAATTTACCTTCTTTTCTCTCTATTACTTTTTCCACTAACTGCGAAACACTTAATTGAACTTGTGCATTACTGCTATTTAGTAAATCATGTAATTCGATTTGAACGTCCACAATACTCATATGTACCATCCTTTTATCTTTTTTATGAAATTTCTCGTAATCCCCGCAAATAGTACATAACATCTATTTAAATGATTCACACTATTTATAAGGATTTGTTTGTTAATTCTTCTGAAATATTGGTGCCTTAAGTTGGTAGTATTCAATCAACCACTTAAATATATTGTATATTTTTTGGGCTAACTAACTGATTTGTAACTAGCTTTACAAGATCTACTACTCGACAAGAGTAGCCCCACTCATTATCATACCAGGCAAGAACTTTTACCTTACGGGTCCCCATAACGATTGTAGATAAACCATCAATAATAGACGAATTTGGATTTGTATTGAAATCTACTGACACAAGCGGTGAATCACAGAATTGTATAATTCCCTTCATAGATCCTTGAGCCGCATTCTCGAAAGCATTATTAATTTGTTCCACTGTCACATCACTTTTTACGTCTACTACAAGGTCTACAAGCGATACATTTGGAGTCGGAACGCGTAGTGCCATTCCATGTAATTTTCCAGTTAAATGTGGTAGTACCTTTGCCAAAGCTTTAGCAGCACCGGTTGTTGTTGGAATAATAGATTGTGCACAAGCACGAGCTCTACGTAAATCTTTATGTGGATTATCAATGTTATTTTGATCATTTGTATAAGCATGTACAGTAGTCATTAAGCCATTCTCAATGCCGAATTGTTCATCTAACAGCTTGACGACTGGAGCAAGACAATTTGTTGTACAAGAGGCATTTGAGATCACATCGTGTTTTGTAATATCCAATTGATCATCATTTACACCAACTACTATCGTAACGTCTTCATTTTTACCTGGAGCGGTTAAAATGACCTTCTTTGCCCCAGCATCTAAGTGCAGACTTGCTTTTTCTTTTGCATTAAATTTTCCTGTTGCTTCAATTACAACTTCTATTCCTAGCTCTTTCCAAGGCAGCTCTTGCGGATTACGTTGATTAAGAAGCTTAACTTTCTTACCATCCACCAATAAATGATCTTGCGATACTTCTACAGTACCGTCAAACTTCCCGTGTACGGTGTCGTACTTAATAAGGTGTGCTAACGTCTCTGCCGGATAGCTCGCATTAATGGCTACGACCCGGAATGAGCCTTCTTTTATCGCTTGACGAAACACCATTCTTCCAATACGACCAAACCCGTTAATAGCAACACTAATCATATTAATAAGTCCCCCTCAATCAATTAAGTTATACTATTTAACTAAAATTCTATAAATAGTGTATCACATTAACGAAAAATTTCATCGTTTTTTTTTACTTTTTTTAATTTAATTACTCTATTAACATTCCATTCCTAAAAGTTCGTTTTACTAAAACTAAGGTATTCTAAATGTCCTTATCTTAATGATGTACGGGTACTGGTATTTTTACTACATCACGAGCAATCATAACTTCTTCATTCGTCGGAATAATCATCACTTTTACCGGAGAATGCGGATAGCTAATACATCTTTCTTCACCACGGACCTGATTAAGTGCAGGATCCCAATAAACACCCATGAATTTCAAACCACGTAATACACGTGAACGGATAATATCACTGTTTTCCCCAATTCCAGCAGTAAAAATAATAGCATCTACTCCAGACATTTGTGCTGCGTATGAACCAATATATTTATGAATTCTACTAGAGAATACTTCAAGAGCTGTTTCTGCACGATCATTTCCTTTTTCAGCAGCTTGTTCGATGTCGCGAAGATCGCTTGATAACCCTGAAATGCCTAATATTCCACTCTTTTTATTTAAAATATCTAACACTTCGATTTCTGATTGACCTGTTTTTTCCATAATGAATGGAATCAACGCTGGGTCAATATTCCCTGAGCGAGTCCCCATTGCAACACCTGCAAGTGGAGTAAAGCCCATTGAAGTATCAATCGATTTTCCACCTTCAATTGCTGCTATACTCGCTCCATTTCCTAAGTGACAAGAAATCAATCGCAATTGTTCGATCGGACGCCCTAATAATTCTGCTGCTCTTTCAGATACATATTGATGTGAGGTACCATGAAAACCATATTTACGAATTCCATAGTTTTCATAATATTCATAAGGTAAACTATATAAGAATGATCGTTCCGGCATTGTTTGATGGAATGCCGTATCAAAAACAGCTACTGCTTTTACATTTGGCAAAACTTCTTTGAAGGCTTTAACTCCAACAACATTTGCTGGGTTATGAAGTGGGGCTAAATCTGATAACTCCTCAATTTTTTGAAGTGTTTCATCTGTAAGTAAAACAGAGTTATGAAAAATCTCACCACCGTGTACAATACGATGACCGATTCCTTCAATTTCATTTATAGACTTAACAATTCCAAAATGTGTAAGCTTATTAAGAAGCATCTTAACAGCAACAGCATGGTCTGGAATGTCTATTATTTCTTTTACTTTTTCTCCGTTCACTAAAATAGTGAATACTCCCTTATCTAAACCGATTCGTTCTATTAATCCAGCTATAAGTACTTCTTCACTTGGCATTTCAAATAATTGGAACTTTAAAGAAGAGCTCCCTGCATTGATTGCTATTATTTTTGACATGATATTTACGGCTCCTTTTTGTCTAACCCATTTCGTTTTAGAAATGGGTATTTAAATGGAATGATTTAAAAAAATGAAACATTTCCATGTACTATTGAATTTCCTTAATACTAGATAAACGAATGGAGATGGCCTTTTGTTGTTCGTTTTTCACATTAACGGTCTGTTTGTAAAAATCAAGTTTATATACTCGACCTTTGCATGTTTTTAAAGATCCATTCTGAAAATAAATAATGGTAATAAAACGATTTTTGGCTAATTCTTTTAAAAACATCTATCTATCTCCTCAATCACTATCCCTTTATATAAAGAGTGGAATGATCAATCCTGCCAATAAAAGGATAATCGCTCCGCCCAGTCTTGATGCAATTTGGGCAAAAGGCATTAACTGCATTCTTTTTGATGCTGACAATACAGCTACATCACCTGTTCCTCCCATGTTTGCCATGCACAATCCAGCTGTAATAGCAGATTCAATAGGATAAAATCCGACTGCTTTTCCCAAAAGAGCAGCTCCTATCACCGCACCAAATACCACACCTGCAACAAGAAGAATATATTGTACACTCATAGCAGCTAACACCGCATTTAAATCGGTGAACGCTACACCAATTCCAAAAAGCAAAGCAAGTGTCCATGTTTTAGCAACAAATTGATACCACTGACTCGCACCTTCCACTACATTTTGTGGAATGACATTTACAATTTTAGCTATAGCCACGAGAACAATCATGATTGCATACGGGTGCAGGGGAATGATTGCCCCTAGTAAGTGACCACAAGCAAAGAATAATAAAGCTGCTAGTAAACCAATCCCCATCTTCGAAATATCAAAAGTCGACTTTTGTTGTTCCATCTTGAATCCAGGAATAAGCTGACCATTCCCCGATAATGACGGTACTTTATTTCCGAGAGTATTTAAAAGACTTGCAAAGATAATGGCAAATACATTACCAAGTGCTAAGGCAGGAACGAGCATCGAAATGTAATAACTCGGTGAGTTACCCAAGAATTCAGAGTAAACTTGTGCCATTGGAATCGCTCCTGCTCCCATTCCACCACCTAGGATCGGAAGTGTAATAACTAGAACCGCTTCTTGTATAGAGAATCCAATTAAAAATCCTACTAAAGCGGCTATAGCCATCGCCCCGAGAACGGCTCCAAAAATAGGAACAAAATACCGAACCCCAATTTTCATAAGAACTTTAGAATTCATTCCTAAAATACTTCCCGTAATTAATGCAGCAATGTAGAAATCGAGGAAACCACCTGTTGTCATAAAATCAGTGACACCGGTCGTAACCGTTTCTGGAAGAATGCCACTATAGACCATATAAGCCGATCCAAAAATCGCTACAATCGCTCCTCCACCCAAATAGGTTTTGACGATTGGTAATCTGTCACCTATCCAACCGAGTAATTCCCCAAACACAACCATCACGAGTAGGCTTCCAATCATTCCTGCAGGTAAATTGCCCGTATAAACGGTTACAATCGTTATCGTTAAAAATATAGCAAACCAAACGATGGGCAATCCTAAGATTTTCATTTCAGTTTTTTGATTTAACTCATACAGCTTTTCCTTATTCCTTATAGGCTCCGTATTTTCGAACTTTTTTGCTGTTTGTTCCATTTCTCTCACTCTCCTTCATATTTGTAGCATTAACTCGTTATTAATAAAGCCTTCTTGCTTTCCATCACTGTATTCGTAAGCGCTTCCGCAACTACTTTCGGAACTTCCTTATCAAGTGTGTTAGGAAATATCCTCTAAGTTTATTCCAGCGAAAGTTGGTTGTAGCGCTTTCATAATTGTGACAATGTCATCGACATCTTTTGTGTCACGCCAGATCGGAAAGGCATCGATTCCTGCAAAGTTTTTAAATAACATACATTTCCCTTCCATAACTCGTCACAACTGCTGCTTCACTATTAATCTCTACTACTAACTACCTCTATTTTTCCTATATGTTGACGATGTAAGCGAATCGCTTCTTCTTTTAGATAATTATGATTCATTTCATACCCCTTTCTGCTGTAATCGTTTTCAAATTAACTATCCATAGTTTATTAAATTTGGACAATTCGCGACAGTTTATGTAACTTAATAAACAATTTGTAATTAAAAAAAGCGACCTAAGGCCGCTAAAATGTCGAGTTAGTTAAGTATTTGTTTACGTATAAATATAACAGGTTTTCCTATTGCCCCATAAGTCTTTCTCTCACCAAGAACTCCGTTTTGCTTTAAATGACTTTCCAACTAACTCACTATTCGGATGAGAATAACGAACCCCATTCATATCCATCACAACGACAAAAAGAACATCGACCGATTGGCGACCTTTATTAGCATATCACTTTAATCCCTGTGTCTCTTTCCTAGCAGGAGCAAAAATAATGAATTTAGTTTATCCACTAAATTCATTATTTTTGCTGGGTTATATCATCCTTTGTTTTAATTTCCATTGACCTCTTCCGTAAAACAGAAGTTGGAGCTCGGAAGATCAGATCAAGCCAGTTTGAAAATTGATACGGAGCAATAGGCGCTGTATAATAGCTACCAAAATAATGTGAACATAATATTCATATGATTTAGAAGGTGTTTTATACGATTGAGGCTGCCCCAATGAACTCTATTTGGGGCATTAAGAAAAATAGCGAAGGAATAAATATTTTTGGGTTCAGATATAAGGGCACTTCGCCGTTGAAACCAAAAGCCAGTATATTCTTCCATCCTTGTTCTCCTTTGGTAATCTCAAACACTAGTTCAAACATAAACGAATAACAATACCGAGCTCTGACTTTTAAACTAAAATAAAAAGAAGCACATGCAAGATGATATGCTCCCTTCTATTTATTAAATACTCAACTTTCGCACACTGAAATAGGCAGGTAGACCTTGATGTAGTTAGGTAAGCCTGCAATCCATTGTTGTAGTT
>NZ_JAXBLX010000041.1:0-41006 GCF_037027555.1 Halalkalibacter kiskunsagensis
CCTATTCAGTATAGGAATCATCTTCTCAATGTAGCATAGTCTTTTTTTAAAATGTCCTTTACAAAGGGTACACTTTAAAACTGAGTAGTCTCTCTTTGCTAGTATCTATACCCACCACATATTAGAAGGTTTTTGTTCAATAATGATAGAGTTTAGGTTTTTCACCGCTCTTGCAAATCCTTCTTCAATTGACATAATAGGGTCTTCGTGTTCGATGCTAACAACGTAATCATATCCATAAGTACGGAGAGCGCTAATCATATCTGACCACTCTTGGATACTATGACCACACCCTACTGAGCGGAATGTCCAAGCTCTCGTTTGTACCTCCCCGTAAGGTTGCATGTCAATCAATCCATACATATTTACGTTGTCTTGATCGATATATGTATCTTTTGCATGGAAATGATGAATGGCATTTTCTTTTCCTAACAGCTTAATAGCAGCTACAGGATCAATACCTTGCCACCATAAATGACTAGGATCAAGGTTCGCACCAATTGCATCGCACGTCTCTTCCCTTAACTTTAATAGAGTATACGGAGTATGAACTAAAAAGCCACCATGAAGCTCTAGACCAATCTTCACATTATGATCCTTCGCAAACTGCCCCCACTCTTTCCAGTATGGGATTAATTTTTCTTCCCATTGCCACTTTAACACATCACCATATTCATTCGGCCAAGGGGTAACAGGCCAGTTTGGATATTTAGCACCTTCATGATCTCCAGCCGTCCCTGAAAAACAGTTTACGACAGGCACTCCCATAAGGCTAGCAAGTTTAATCGTCTTTACTAATGCTTCATGAGATTCTTTTGCAAATGAAGCCTCAGGAGAAATTGGATTGCCATGACAACTAAACGCACTAATTTCCAAACCACGAGATGTTACTTTCTCACTATATTCTTGACGCAATTCTTCACTCTCTAATAGATTATCAATATCACAATGAGCATTACCGGGATATCCACCAGTTCCAATTTCAACAGCTTTCACACCAGCTTCTTTAACATAGTCTAGCATCTCTTCAAAGTTTCTTTGAGAGAAAAGTACTGTAAATACTCCTAGTTTCATCACAAAATCTCCTTTTCATCTAATTTAACACTCTGACCTGTCTCACTGCTTTTATAAATCGCATCGATAATTTGAGAGACTTGCATAGCTTCATCCGGTTTAACAATAAGTTCCTCGTTTCCTAAGCAAGTATGAACAAAATTACTTGCTAGTGAAAGACCTGGGTCCTCTTCACCTGGAATCCAATCGGCTTTGCTATTAATGAGCATGCCATGCTTTGCCTGATTCAGTTCAAACGGAAATAAATTTAACCCACCAGTTTGCCCAGAAATGCTGACACCCTCAACATCCTCTTTAATATTCGCCGCCCAAGACGTTTCAAATAGCATCGATGCTCCGTTTTCAAACGTAATATAGGCTGTCACATGATCATCTACGTCAAAGGTCTCATGGTTAAAGCTCCCCCATTGATTCACCTGATTAGGCATTTTGCTTAACTGATTGTATGTCTTGCCCATTACTTCAACAGGTTTTGGATTCCCGAGTAACCACAAGGACAAATCCAGGAAATGGCAGCCCCAATCAATAAGACTTCCTCCACCTTGAAGATCTTTATTTGTAAAGACGCCCCATCCGGGAACTTTTCGTCTTCTTAATGCTTGTGCACGAGCTACAATAGGCTCACCGATTTCTTGCTCCAAGATTACTTTTTTTGCCGCCTGAGAATCTTTCATAAATCGATAATGAAAACCAATCGACAAAACCTTTCCTGATTGATCAGCCGCTGCAATCATCGCCTCACATTCATCTGTGTTCATAGCCATTGGTTTCTCGCACAGAACATGAACCCCTGCTTCTAGTGCTGCAATCGTAATTTCTGCATGGAATTTGTTCGGTGTACAAATCGTTACGGCATCTACTTCACTAAACAGATCCCAGTAATTCGTGAATACTTTTTCAATACCAAACTTCCGAGCAGCAGCCTCAGCTGTTTCTGAATTCACATCACAAATTGCTTCAATTGTTACGATGTCTGATAGTTGTTGATAAGCGGGGATATGGCGCCCTTGAGCAATCCCACCAGCACCAATAATCCCCATTCGTAATGTGTTCATCTACTACTCACCCTCACCCTACAAGCTAGTAATTCGTTTTGTTTCATTTGATTCAAGTGCAGACAAGACAACTTGAAGTGACTTCATTCCTTCTTCTCCTGAGACAGGTGGTTCCACATCTTGAAGAATAGCATTGACAAACTGATCAATTACTTGCGTATTATTCTGACCACCGGCTTCATTTGTCTGAATACCACCTAGTTCGTATTTGACCACTTCACCGTTTTTATATTGAACAACAAGAGAATTCACTGGATCATCCTCTAAACGAAGAATGGCATTTTCACCGTATATAATAGTAGAGTTATCTTCTTTTGAAACGTAAGACCAGCTTGCGGCAAGTGTTCCGATAATGCCGCTTTCTGATTTCAATACACATACTGCCGTATCATCAACATCTGCGTTTTGTTTAGCACTTGTCTCAACAAATGCACCAACTTCAACAAATTCTTCACCTAAAATGAATCGTAGTAGGTCTGTTTTATGAACACCAAGGTCTCCCATTGCCCCAATGAACGCTTCATCCTTTTTAAAGAACCAGCTCACTTCACCATCTGCACTCCATCTTTCTGGACCACCATGACCAAACGCGGTACGGAAGCTATAAATCTTGCCCACTTCTCCGTTTTCAATTAATTGTCTAGCTTTTTGATGAGACGGAACAAAACGTTGATTGTGAGCAATCATGAGCTTTTTGTTACTTTCCTTTGCAGTTGCAATCATTTTTTCTGCATCCGCGCGTGAAGTAGCCATAGGTTTCTCACATAAAACGTGCTTTCCTGCTTGTAGCGCTGCAATCGAAACGGGTGCATGTAAATAATTTGGTGTACAAACACTGACAGCATCAACATCTGGACTAGCAAGCAACTCTTCATAGCTCGTATACGCTTTTGCACTATATTCTTTTGCAAATTCATGTACGCGATCTTCTACAATGTCACAAACAGCAACAATTTCTACTTCTTTGTTGTTCGCATACTCAGGTAAATGACGATGTTTTGCAATACTTCCACAACCAATAACTCCTACTTTCATTTTACTCATAATTAATTCCCCCTAAAATTAGTATGTGTTAAAAAGGCTTTACTCCTTGCACACCTCTGTTGGAAACCACTCATACAAAGCTTAAACCATCGAAGTGGGTAGACTCATTGCTTCGATATTGTTCCAAAGGTCAAAATCCGCCCTTTAGTTTTTTGGTTTGATTTCTTCAAGCGGCTTTGCATTACCGTATACAGGCATAGCGCGATCTGTTGGTTTAGCCCACTGTACAGCGTTTGTGATTACACGTTGAATATCCTTGTTATGATACGTTGGATACGTTTCATGCCCTGGACGAAAATAAAAGATTTTCCCTTTCCCACGTTGATATGTACAACCACTTCTAAATACTTCCCCACCTTCAAACCAGCTCATCATTACCAGTTGATCAGGAGCAGGAATATCAAAATGCTCACCGTACATTTCTTCCTTTTCAAGCTCGATGTATTCACCAATGCCTTCAACAATTGGGTGGCTAGGATCCACAACCCAAAGTCGTTCTCTTTCATCAGCTTCACGCCATTTCAAGTCACACGTCGTTCCCATTAACGTTTTAAAGATCTTAGAAAAATGACCTGAGTGAAGAACGATCAATCCCATGCCTTCTAGTACTCGCTTTTTCACTTTTTCAACAATTTCATCAGAGACCTCATTATGCGCAAGGTGCCCCCACCAAAGAAGTACATCTGTCTGGTTCAATACATCTTCTGACAATCCATGTTCAGGCTCATCTAACGTAGCCGTTTTCACTTCTACTTGCTCACTCTTTAGAAAGCTAGCAATCGCTCCGTGAATTCCTTGTGGATAAACATCTCTTACCACCGGGTTCTTTTGTTCATGACGGTTTTCATTCCATACTGTTACATTTAACATGTTAACGCCTCCTAAGTTTTTTTGAAATTATCTGTTTATAACTTGTTTATCTTCACTTCTTAAATTCAATATCAGCCTTACTTTTCCCTATTTACAAAACAATACTAGTTTTTTTGACCATCACCCCCTCTATGAAATCGATCTCACATTTCACCCTATTTTGTAATGATTTCAGGACTAATCTTCGCTTTCTAAAATTATGAAATCGATCTCATATTTCAGAAAAAATAGTTTATGAAATCGATCTCACATTAGATTGATTCTCTAATCACTAACTCGATCGGCAACTCATATACTTGATTTTCAATGTTGGTACTTGGGTTTGCCAACATAGAAATCATTATTTCCATCGTTTTCTTACCGATACCTTTAACTGGTTGTCGGATTGTCGTAAGAGAAGGTTCCACTAATTCTGCAATCGGTAAATCATCAAAACCCATAACAGCGATATCCTCTGGAATGCGCAATTTAAAACTTTTAGCTTCTTTTACAATACCTGCTGCTACTTCATCACTTCCTGCAAAAATAGCTGTAGGTTTGTTCTCCATTGCTAAAATCTCTCTTAAAACTTTTTTTCCACTATCAATGCTTGGTGGATATCGAAACATTGATTTCGAATCTACTTCGAGGCGTGATTCTTTCATTGCATCCATAAAACCTTTTTGGCGATCCGCACCCAGCTCTCCTTCTGCACCGCCACAATAAGCAATGTTCCTGTGACCCTTCTCAATCAAAAAACGAGTTCCCATATAACTTCCTTTATATTGATCAAGACGTATAATTGGAATCTTCGCTTCCGATTGATATTCATTGCACAGAATGATCGGTCCACATTCTTGATAAGATGCAATAGTCTCCAAATCATTTTTAATAGCAGTAAAAATCAAGCCATCGACCTGCTTTGTTTTTAATAAATTTAAAAAAGTAAGTTCTTTATCTTTGTCCTGCTGAGTTTGACAAATCAACAACTGTAAATGGTTTTCTACTGCAATCATTTCCATTCCTTCAATTAGAAAAGGAAAAAATGGATTCGTTAAATTTGGGACAAGTACAGCAATCGTATCTGTCTTTTGCTTTCTCAATCTTTGAGCTGAGGAATTCGGATAATATTCTAATTCCTTCATTGCTTGATAAACGAGTTGCTTTTTTTTATCAGTAACATAAGGATGATTATTAATAACCCTAGAAACAGTTGCTCTAGACAACCCAGCCAATTTAGCTACATCTGCTATCGTTGCCATTCTTTCCTCCTTCCTTTATAAACAGATAAATGTTACAGGAGAAACATCCACTATTTAGATAGCGTTTTCAATAAAATTATTTATCTACATTTTAAAGGAAAAAATTTAAAATGGCAATACATGAATTAATAAAAAGGCAGTTTATTAGAAGTTTTGAACTGCCTCTTTTTGCTTGAGTTACATATAGATGAGATGGTACTTACTGTTGTTTTATCTTTTGATTACGGTACTCACTTGGGGTTTGACCTTCAAATTTTTTAAATACTTTAATAAAGTATTTATCATTCTGATAACCTACAGCTTCAGCAACTTCATATATTTTCAAATAAGGGTTTTCAAGCAACTCTTTTGCTTTGTCAATTCGGATTTTCGTCACGTAGTCCGTTATTGTCTCACGATATTCTTGCTTGAATTTCCGTGAGATATATTCTCTACTCAAGAAAAATCGATCAGCTATTTCTTGGAGCTTCACATCTTTTTGATAATTGTTTCTTACATATTCCTCGATCATTTGAACGCTGTTTTTTTCTTTTTGAAATTTACAATCATAAGCTAATTTCATTAATTCATGAAATTCTTTTTTCTTTTCCTCTTGAAAAGACTCAAAAGAAAAGCGACCATTAACATCCCAATAATTCAATCCTTTTGGAAATGAGCCTCTTTTTTGAATTTCATATTCTTTTAGCCAATGTTCTTTTAATAAATCAAATTGAACTTCCCATACTTCAAGTTGCTCAAGAGTAAAAACATTTCTTTCTTTAAAAATTCGAAAAATCCGCTCTAAGATGCTATTCATTTGATCTACGCTTCCACTTTGAAGCGCCCATTTTATTTCATCTGAATAGTCAAGAAGATCTACGACTTCATAAGGACTACAGTTGTATCGATTATCATCAGCTAAGAGATTGATTTGATTTAATAAGGAAGATGCTGATTCGTATGCCTTTTCTATTCGTTGCGAAGATTGACCTATTGCAACGTTACAAATAACATTTGTTTCTTGATTTATTTGAGAGATAACATTAGCAATTACATCCGATCCATCTGCACTCCCCCACAACAGAATGGCGATTTCTTCCTCTTTTAGCAGATTGCGAAAGGCAACTCCTTGATTTTTACTTGTGCGCAAAGCCTCTTTACAAACTAGTAATACGGATGAGAAAGCAAGTTCTAGGTCACCTTTGTATCTTTTATGAATGAGCATCTTCATAGGAATTAGTGCAACCGTATATGACATAAATGAAATATCTACTTGAAATTCTTTTTCAATTTGGCTAATAATTCGTGTTGATAGCTTGGCTTTGTCTAAACTACCAGATAGAAGGTGATCCCAAACCATCTTTTCATCTTCCAATGTAGATAGTCTAGTTTGATTTTCTTTGTTCCATTCTTTCACAGCCCTAGATAATGTCTTATTCAACTCCTCAGGATTGATAGGTTTTAACAAATAATCAAAACCGCCATAAGTAATACAATTTTTTGTATATTTGAAATCCTCATATCCACTAATGACAATCGTCTTTGAATTTATATTAGAGGCGTCAAGCCATTTTAATAACTCTATCCCATCAAATCTTGGCATACGCATATCCGTAAAAATGAGGGCTGGTTGATGCTCTGCAATTAATTTAATCGCTTCTTCCCCATCTGCCGCTTCCAAAATCGTCTCAATCCCAAACTTTTCCCACTCAGCTAATAATAGAAGACCTTCGCGAACATGCTTTTCATCATCAACAATGATCGCCTTCATAAACATCACCCTCCATCTCTAATGGTAGCTTCATAATGACAAGAAAGCCCCCTGAATTCTGATTTTGAAGTTTTAATAGTGCCTCTCCTGAGTAATAAAGTTGTAACCGAGCATACACATTTTTCAAACCAATATTGGATTGTACTTTATCAGTATTTGGTTCCGCATACAATTGTTGATACACTTCTTCAAGACGCTTCTCAGATACACCCATTCCATTATCGCGTATAACAATAAATAAATATGATTCTTTTTTCTTACATTTTATCTGTATCTCTCCTACTCCATCACGTATATCAAAACCGTGTTTAAAATAGTTCTCGATGATTGGTTGCAAGATCATTTTCGGGACTTTAATATCAAGAGCCTCTGTTTCTATGTCTAGAATATAGTCCAAATCATCCCCAAATCGTTGTTTTTGTAATAATAAGTAGGATTTTGTGTAATTGATCTCTTTTGCTAACGGTACAACATCTTCCTCCATATTCATACTGTATCTCATAATTTGTGACAAATCTGTTAGAGAAGTATAAATTTCTGGCACCTTACTCTTTAACGCCATAGTGCCGATTGATTGTAGCGTATTATATAAAAAGTGAGGATTGATTTGTGAATGCAAAACTTTTAATTGATTTGTTTTATTTTCTAATTCTAGTTTGTATTCTCTATTAATTAAATGATTGATCTTTTCGATCATCACCTTAAATCGCTGACCAAGTACACCAATCTCATCATCTCCAAGAGATTGAAATTGAACTTGCATATTTCCTTTTTCAACTTGTTTAATATTTTGCATTAGCACCCTAATTGGTGATGTTATTTTAAAGGAAACAAAAAAAGTTGCTAAAATAACTAGTGTTAATCCAAGAACACCAAAAATAATATTAATAATAGCTACGCCATACGCACTCTCATATAAAGTGGTATATGGAATTCTTTTTACTAAAATCCAACTGCCCATCGCGTCAGAAATCGCATCATAGACTATCACTCCATGAAAAGTAGAATCTTTCCACTCTATTTTACCACTCGCTGATTCAGATTGATGTAACTCGTTTATCCATTTGGAATGATCATGATCCGATGAGTTATCTACCGAATTATAAATGAAATGTCCTTCTGGTGTTAGGATATAAAATTCCTCTTCATCCTTATTATAAAGAAATTCACTAAGCTCCATAATCTTCTCTGGTTTAACCTCTAAAGTGATGTATGCAAGAACATCATTTGCAGGCACATTTCTAAATGCAAAATGGATGGCAAATGCATTTGATTTTAACGGTTCAATGTAGAGGTTATGAGGATTATTCTTAGCCATTTGATAAGAATCAAAATATGTATCCACTTGCTCTGAATACACAATTGTGGATCGCCTTGAAATCGAAACTAATTTTTGATCTCTGACAATCGACATATACACTTTATTTATACTGTCATCACTATATAAGAGTGTCCGTAGTGTATCGTCAACAATTCCAATTGACAAATAGTCGCTCGTAGAAACAGAAGACTTTCGTAAATAATTCATGATATCTGTATTACTATAAAAAGAAAGCGTGAAATTATTTAAATCTCTTAAATAATTTTCTGTGTTTACTTTCCCTTGATATAAAAGGTTAACATTTTCTTGTATTGATTGGTCCTTTAATGATTCTTTAGTATATAAATACGTCACGATAATCGAAGTACCAAAAGGGATAATCGTTATTACTAATAATAGGATTATTAGTTTATTTCTTATACTTTTTTTGAACAACGATATCCCCCTCCTTAACTTAACTTATCTTAACTTATCTTAACTTACTAGAGTATAAAGCAGAAAGCATATCTACGTATAGATATGCTTCATGCTTTTAATATGGAAGTATATAACTACTACTTTAAATTATCCCAAGTAGCTTGGAATTTTTCTAAAACTTCGTCGTACTCAATTTGCCCTGCTGAGTATTCTTGAATCGCTGCTCCAAAGTCCTTATTTGCACCATCCGGCCATTGGAACCAAGTCCAAGGAATCGTCTTGTCTTCCTTCGAATATTCCAAAATCGATTCACCTAAAGCACCTAATCCTGTTGGTTCCACATTATCTAAAGCTGGAATAAATGCAAACACTTCTGTCATATAACGTTTACCTGTTTCTGAAGTTGTCATCCAATCTAAGAAGAATTTTGCTTCTTCTAGATGCTTCGAATTTTTGTTAATAACATAGCTATTTGGAACCCCAACCGGTAAACGATCTGAATCCGGATCATCACTTAAAGGAATTGGAAGAAATGCCATGTTGATCTCAGGATTAATTTCATAAATCATGTTTTCAGTCCAGTTTCCTTGCTGCATCATTGCAGTTTCTCCTGTGGCAAACAATGTTACTTGCGTATTGTAATCTGTTGTGATTGGATTTTGATTGCCGTAGTTAACTTCTAAATCGATGACCTTTTTAAAGTTTTCAAATTGCTCATTTCCAGTAATTGTTTCTGATCCAGCATCTAAGCCTTCAATAAACGCATCAGGATCTTCTTGTTGAGCGAATGGGACATTTAATAAATGTTGTCCAATAACCCACCATTCACCATAACCAGATGCAAATGCTGTGATACCAGCATCTTCTAACTTTTGTGCTGCTTCTTCTAGTTCTGATATCGTCTTAGGAGTTTCCGTAATTCCAGCTTGTTCAAATAAATCCTTATTATAAATAAAGCCATATCCTTCTAAGTTTACAGGTCTACCATAAAGTTTTCCATCTTCATCAGTCATAGGAACTTTCGCAAACGGCAGTACGTGCTCTGCCCAAGGCTCATCAGAAAGATCAGCTAAATGCTCTTTCCAAAGATCTAATTGTTTAAAACCTCCATTTGTAAAAATATCCGGAGCTTCACCAGAAGAAAATTTTGCTTTTAATGCAGCATCACCATCTGCCCCACCACCAACTGATTCAAGCTTTACTTTAATATTTGGGTGTTCTTCTTCAAATTCCTTAATCATTTCAAGAGCCTGATCATGAATTTCTACTTTGCCATTAAAGAAATTAAGTGTAACAACATCATCACTACCACTTTTGCCTGCGTCTGTATCCCCGCCCGCATCTGTATTACTAGACGTATCTTCTGTGTTCCCACCACACGCAGCAAGAATCCCTACTGCTAACAAAATTGATAAACATAAAACAAAAATTCGTTTCATAATTAATTGACCTCCCTAAAACTTTTAATATATTTTACTTTTGCAGCTATAACTACAAAACTTTTAAACTAATGGTAGTGAGTACATTTAATAAATTACTTAATAGACCCTGATGCGATTCCTTTAATAATATGTTTTTGTAAAAACAAGAAGAAAATAATAACAGGAGTTATCCCTAAAACTAATGCTGCTAGCCCCATATCCCACTGTTTTGTATATTGAGCGAAAAATGAGCTCGTTGCTAGTGGAATTGTTCTTAATGATGCATCTTGCAACACTAGAACAGGTAATAAATAATCATTCCAAATCCATAATGTATTTAAAATGATAACAGTTACTGTAATTGGTTTTAAAAGAGGGAATACAATTCTCCAAAAGACGCCAAATTGCGAACACCCATCAATTCTTGCTGCTTCTTCGATTTCAGTTGGTACCGTTTTCACAAACCCATGATAAAGAAAGAGGGAAAGCGGTACACCAAAACCGAAATACATGATAATAATGCCAGGTAAACTATTCATAATTCCTAAAATACCACCAAGCTTCATAAGTGGAATCATTACTGTTTGGAATGGAATAACCATCGCTGATACAAACCAGATAAAAAGAATTTTGCTGAACTTCCCAGGAGTTCTCACCATCTTCCAAGCTGCCATTGAAGAAATAACAACAAGTCCGACTATGCTAAAAAAAGTAATAATTAATGAGTTAAGGAAGGCTGATGAAAAATCGAGAATCTCCCAAACCTTCGTAAAATTAGAAAACAAAATTTCATTCGGCAATGCCGCAGCATCAACCAAAATTTCCGAGAAACTTTTTACTGAGTTAACCAACACGAAGTAAAAAGGAATTAGAAAGATAAGCCCTAAAAGGATACCGATCACTTCAAGAATAAACGTCTTACTTGTATACCTTGAATTCATTATGCCTCAACCTCCCTTTTCTTCGTAAACATAACTTGTATGGTTGTGACAACTGCTACAACTAAGAAGAATAAAATCGATTTGGCTGTGCCAAGTCCGTAGTTATTATTTGTGAATGCTTCTTGATAGATATTAATCGCAACTGATTGTGTTGAGTTAAACGGTCCACCACCTGTTAATGACAAGTTTAAATCGAATATTTTAAATGCCATTGAAATCGTTAAGAATAAACAAATGGTAAATGCCGGTAAAATTAAAGGGATAATAATTTTCGTTATCGTCGTGTAAGCATTGGCTCCATCAATTTTTGCAGCTTCTAGTAAATTTGAATCAACACCTTGTAGAGCTGCGATGTAAACAACCATCATATACCCGCTAATTTGCCAAGCAAAGACGATTACGATTCCCCAAAAAGCCGTATCAGCATCACCAAGCCAAGGCTGTTGAAAAAATGGGATACCCGTTAAACTCCCAATTGCGGAAAACCCTCTAACAAAAATAAATTGCCAAATGAAACCTAGTAATAATCCACCGATAACATTCGGTATGAAAAATACCGTACGTAAAATATTTTTTGTTTTTAGCGCGGCATTTAGAAGTAATGCTAAGGAAAAACCTATTAAATTACTAATTATTACTGCTGCAAACATGAATTTCACGGTAAAAAGAAAGGAATCATAAAACTTCTGATCATTGGTAAATATTCTTTTGTAATTTTCTAATCCTACCCACTCAATTGCTGAACTAACTCCATTCCAAGATGTAAAGGAATAATAGACTCCCATGAAAAAAGGAATGATTTGAATGACAATAAAGAAAAGTAGTGCAGGCCCAACAAATGCTGCGTAAGATAATACTTTCTTCAACTTCGTGTTACTTTTCACTTCTTTTTTTACTTTTGTTTTCGCTTTCAACCTACCTGTTTCTACAGTTGTATTCAATTTGTTCTCACCGCCCTGTATTGTAATCGCTTTCTTATTTTCATTATAGAGATATTGTAAGGTGTCGAATAGTGACTGTATTGACTAAAAAGGTACACTATTTTGACTTAATGAAAGCGCATTATATATAGAAAAGCCAAAAAGGATCTTGACTTCACTTGAAGTCAAGATCCTTTTTGCATAAAAAAACACCCTTTTAAATTGCTTGTAATCCTTTTTCTAAATCGTTAATAATATCTTCAATCGCTTCGGTTCCAATTGATAACCTGACCATCCCAGGTGAAACCCCGGCAGCTATTTGGTCTTCTTGAGAAAGTTGTTGATGTGTTGTGCTTGCTGGATGAATAATCAAAGATTTAGAGTCACCTACATTCGCTAAATGAGAAAACAATTTTACAGATTGAATTAGTTTTTTTCCTGCTTCTAAACCGCCTTTTACTCCAAATGTAAGAATCGCTCCTTGCCCATTTGGTAAGTATTTTTTCGCTAATTCATAGGATGGATGGCTTTCTAATCCAGGATAATTTACCCATTCAACAGATTTATGCTTCATTAAATAGTTCGCTACAGCAAGTGCATTGGAACTATGGCGTCCCATCCGTAAATGAAGCGTTTCCAAACCTTGAAGTAATAAAAATGAGTTAAATGGAGAAATTGCAGCTCCTAAATCACGTAATAATTGAACTCTCGCTTTAATTATGTAAGCAATTGGTCCAACTGCTTCTGTGTAGACAATACCGTGATAACTAGGATCCGGTTCTGTTAACCCTGGATATTTGCTGCTTGAACTCCAATCAAACTTTCCACTATCTACAATCACACCCCCAATTGATGTACCGTGGCCGCCAATAAATTTTGTCGCTGAATGAACAACAATGTCAGCGCCATGTTTAATAGGCTGCAATAAATAAGGACTCGGAAACGTGTTATCGACAATTAATGGGAGCTGATGGTCATGAGCAATTTTTGCGATCGCCTCAATATCGAGTACATCACCTTTTGGGTTTCCTATTGTTTCGGCATAAATAGCTTTCGTTTTATCTGTTATAGCTTTTTTGAAGTTTTCTGGATCAGCAGCATCAACAAACGAAACATTGATCCCTAATTTGGGCAACGTAGTAGAAAACAGGTTGTATGTACCTCCATATAAGCTTGATGCCGAAATAATCTCGTCCCCTGCCTCAGCGATATTTAAAATAGAGTAGGTGATTGCGGCCTGACCCGAAGCTGTCGCTAAAGCTGCGGCTCCACCTTCTAAAGCAGCTACTCTTTGTTCAAATACATCAGTTGTTGGGTTCATTAATCTTGTGTAAATATTGCCACACTCTTTTAAGGAAAATAGATTTGCTGCGTGTTCCGTATCTTTAAATCCATATGATGTTGTTTGGTATAACGGAACTGCACGCGATAATGTCGTTGGATCTAGCTCCTGGCCTGCGTGAATTGCAAGTGTTTCTAACTGAAACAAGTTTTCTTCTGTCATTATTCCCAGCCCCTATCTAATAAATTCGTAATATTTTCTTACAATTATATACATTTATACTAATAATAGGTTTAGAAACTGTCAATAAATTATCGGAAAATTCTATCGATATTCCATTTAACAAGATTGTTGTTGCGAATAATTTATGCTAGCTATCAGGCGTTCTAGCCCTCTTTCAAATGACGCTCGTTTTTTTTCACTTTTCATATTTGAGGAGAGATCAACCAAATAGATCCCTTTTTCATCACAACCTAGTCTCTTTAAAATAGGAGTTAAAAAACAATCAATCACAGCTAGATGGGCGTGCGTTCCTCCTATTAAGAAGGTAAAGATCGATTTATTAACAAATAAGTTTTCCGGTAAGTTCGTTAATATACGTTTCAAATTTTGATAAGCAGCCTTTTCAACTTGGAATTGTAGAATGATCATGTCGCTTTCTCGAATATAACGAATGAGTTCTTCTGGCGGAAAAGATCGTTCATAGAGATTAATAGAACTTACTCTATGTTTTGAACTTTTAATCCATTTTTTTATATAACTCGTAACACCATCATTTTGTAATGGGTCGTTTCTAATTACTAGTATACGTTTCATCAGCTCTACTCCTTTCTTATAAACCGCCCTACCCCTTTAAGTAATTAAATGTACCACCTAATGAAGGCTCTCTAAAAAGTTGAACCTTTATTAGATAGCACATTTAACATAAATAAAATGTACTTAATTAATTCGCTCTGAAGTAACTTGCTCATAACGCAAAGAATGATAGTTTACCTCTATTAAAAATCCTTCTAACGCACGGTCAACTCTCTTCTTCGTTTCTTCATCAAATTGAACGACTCCTTCTTCATTCCTCTTGACACCTGTTTCTAACGCATAAACTCCATTGCTGATGTTTGTAGACCCTAATGCAGAAAGCACCGGTTTAAAGCTATATTCTATAGTGAGAAAGTGAGCCAAGGTCCCCGCTAACACGAGAGGCAGCACTACTTTATCCACTAAACTTTTTTGCGGGAGTAAATCTAAAAATGTTTTTAACACTCCAGTAAACGATGCCTTATATACTTGACTGGCCACAATGATCGCATCCGCTTCTTCTACTTTCTTTATCGCTTTTTGTACAGGTTCACTATCAAACCGTGCATAAATTAAATCCTCAGCAGGTAAGTCTATTACTTCGAGAGTTTCCACTTTCACCCCTTTATTTTGAAGATGGGATTGTGCATAATGGATTACTCCGTTTAACCTTGATGTTTTCGATGGACTCCCTGAAATAATGATAATGTTTGACATACATATCTCTCCTTAAAATGTTTTTAATTGACGTTTAATGATTAACTTTCCACTTTGATAAACGTTTTTCTAGGCGAAGCAGTAAAAAATTCACGAGCATCCCGAGGGCGGATATTGTTAAAATCCCAGCATACATATACGGAATTTGAAAACTATGTTGGGAATAAATAATTAAATAACCAAGTCCAGCTTTTGCTCCGATCATTTCTGCTGCAATTAAAACAAGAATAGAAGATGCTGCTGCTAACCTTATTCCAACAAACATTGTCGGAACAGCCGCTGGTAATATTACCTTAATAAAAAGCTTGATTGGACTAAGCGCCATCGACCTCGCCGACTTAATCAAGAGTGGATCGACATTTCGAACGGCGCTTATCGTACTGAGAAGAATAGGAAAAGTGCACGCATAGATAACAACAGCAATCTTTGATGCTTCCCCAATTCCAAGTAGTAGAATAAATACGGGCAGAATCGCAAGCGCAGCTGTATTTCGAAATGCTTCAAGTAATGGATTAGCAAGATCTGAAAACCTTCGAAACCACCCAATCGCAAGCCCTAATGGAATAGCTGTTACAACAGCAACTCCAAATCCTGTAACGGATCGTGTCAAACTAGCTGTAATATGTTGATACAATTGACCAGAAGTCACTAACTCCCACCAGCCCTCTAATACGGTTGAAAATGGTGGAAAGAAGGCCACCTCTACTAATCCAACCCTTGGAATAATCTCCCAAACGGCTAGTAGAAAGAGAATTGCAATTGATTTGTTGAAAAAGGTTGTCATGCTAACGGTAAATCGGCTTGTTCTAAACATTGAAATAGGCTGCTTTTTTGGAAAGTGAATCGTCTCATCTGTTCGTGCCAACGCAGTTCCTCCTTTCCACCTTACATAATTTGTTTTTCAAACTTTTGCGCTTTGTCAATTTCCTCATGCAACAATGACCAAATTTCATGCCGATACTTTCCGAATTCTGGCAAAGAGCGTATATCTTTATTAGACTCTAACGGATTAATTGGAATATCAAGGATCTTTTTGATTCGTCCAGGCCTTGACGTCATCACCGCTACTCTTTGTCCAAGAAACACAGCTTCATCAATTCCATGGGTAATAAAGATAATTGTCTTTTTTGTCTTCTTCCAAATGCGCAGTAACTCCTCTTGCAGCGTCTCACGTGTTTGTGCATCAAGTGCCGCAAAAGGTTCATCCATTAACAGAACATCGGGGTCATAAGCTAAGCTTCTTGCTATAGCAACTCGTTGCTTCATCCCTCCGGATAACTCATGTGGATAGCGATCTTCGAAACCATCTAATCCAACTAGAGAAAGATATTCTTTCGCAATTTCGGTTCGCTCTTTTTTTGCATAGCCTTTCACCTCTAACCCGAAGGTAACATTCCCCAAAGCCGTGAGCCAAGGAAAAAGAGCATACTGTTGAAATACAATTCCTCTATTTAAAGCTGGGCCTGAAATCGTCTCTCCATTAAGCTGAATCGTTCCACTGCTTTCGCTTGTCAGACCCCCGATTAAATCCAGCAACGTCGATTTTCCGCACCCGCTAGGACCGACAAGAACGATAAACTCTCCTGCATCAATATCTAAGTTGATATCCGATAAGGCTGTAAACTCTTGTTTTAATTTTTGATTACTACTCTTCACTAAGAATGACTTTGACACATCCCTTATGCTGATTTTCGTTGTCATTTTCCTACACCCCTTTTTCATAAGTTCCCTTTTAGTGGTTCCTTACTTCTTCGTTGCATAAGGATTAAATTGATTCGTATAAACATCAGTCGCGGTAATCTTCCCTTCGTCTAAAAAACCATCTTCCACTAACCAATCAATCCATATTTGGATTTCCTCATCAAAAATAATTCCACCCTCTCCTTCAATCCCTACACTTTTCCAATATTGAACAAGCTCAGTATCTTCATTTCTACCACGATTCTCAATAATGTTCTCCATCCGTTCTCTTACTTCTTCACCAGGGGTGTTACGTGCCCATTCAATTGCTTTGGCCGTCCCTTCCACAAAAGTAGCTACCGTAGTTGGATTGTTTTCAATAAAATCATCTCGAAAAACTAAGGTACCAGCACTAAAGGATCCAAATAAATCAGTGTCTTTAAATAGGGGATGAATTTCACCACGCTCCAATGCTTTCTCTTTTATCACGCCTCCGAGCGTCGTAGCATCTAATTGACCAGAGCGCAGTGATTGTTCTCCATTAGTTGGTGGGATGACTACGAGTGATACATCACTTATTTCTTCTTTTGACAATCCTTCTCTTCGTAAATATTCAACAATGGCAAATTCATGATGCGCTCCGAGAGTATTGACACCAATCTGCTTACCTATTAAATCTTTTGCTTCTTTTATCGGACTATCGTCAACTACAAAATAGCCATTCCACGTTTCATCATCCGATCCATAATAACTAATAACTGACGTGATAGGAGCTCCTGCTTCTACCAACTTTACGATCGCTCCGTTAAACGCTCCTCCAAAATCAATATCCCCGGTAACCGTTGCTTGAATATTTTCAGGCCCACTTGTCGTATTCCCTGTCCACTCAAGTGTAAGAGGCTCGAGATAACCTAAATCTTCTGCTAACTCAGGGAAAGTCACCTGACCAACCGTTCCTAAATATCGAAGCGTATCCGTTTCCAGTTGTTCATCACTTGTTTGTGAATCCTCACCTGTTTTCCCCTGTATATCCGTATTGCTTCCGCACCCAAACAAAAGCAAAGATAGAGCAACAATATATACTTTTATCGCGATACTACGATTTGTAATATTCAACTAACTCTCCTCCTTACATGTTCAATATGTCCCGACTAAACAAACTCGCTTAGTCGGAATTAAACCTTCAGTTAGCTAAGCTTTTTTAGTGTCTGTTCTACTTGTTTTGAATGAGGACGACGTAAACCAAGATGATCACGAAGTGTATTCCCCGTATATTCCGTTCGAAATAATCCTCTTTTTTGCAATTCAGGGATAACTAATTCAACAAAATCTTCAAGTCCTCCCGGTAAATATGGAGGCATTATATTAAAGCCATCTGCCGCATGATTTTCAAACCACTCCTGTAATTGATCAGCAATTTGAACGGGTGTTCCTTTAATTTCACGATGCCCCCTAGCGCCAGCAATACGTTGATAGAGCTCTCGGATTGTCAATTGCTCCCGATCAGCTAAATCTTTTACAAGCTGGAACCTGCTTTTTCCACCATTTATCTCATTTACATTCGGCAAATTAGGAAGTGGTCCATCTACTGGATACCCAGATAAATCATAGCTAATCAAAACTGAAAGCAACCCAACACCTGCTTTTTCAGGAATTAACTCTCGTAATAACTGTTCTTTTTCATCAGCTTCTTCTTCTGTTCTTCCAATGATCGGAAACACACCTGGCATAATTTTTAAATCCTCTGAAGAACGGCCATATTTAGCTAATCTTCCTTTTACCTCTTTGTAAAACCGTTGTGCTTCTTCTAATGTTTGCCAGGCTGTAAAAATAACTTCAGCCGTTTTAGCCGCCAACTCTTTCCCTGCCTCAGAAGAACCTGCCTGAATCACGACAGGATGACCTTGTATTGGTCGCGAAACATTAAGTGGACCCTTTACCGAGAACCAATTTCCTTTATGGTTTATTTCATGAACTTTGTCAGGGTCTGCAAACCGTCCTGCTTTTTTATCAATCAATAAGGCTTCATCTTCCCAACTATCCCACAAAGCCCTAACGACATTCACAAACTCTTCAGCTCGCTCATAACGAGATTCATGTTGTAAATGTTCATCTTGATTAAAGTTTCGTGCTTCTGCATTTTTTGATGATGTCACAACATTCCATGCAGCTCGCCCTCCACTTATATGATCAAGTGAAGCAAATTTACGAGCAACATGATACGGTTCATTATAGGTTGTAGAAACGGTTGCCGTTAACCCGATTTTTGTTGTAACTGCAGAAATGGCTGAAAGTAACGTTAGTGGATCAGGTCTTACGGTTACGGTATGCTCAATAGCTGAATCAATATCATCATTCACCGCATAACCATCTGCAAAAAAGATCATGTCAAATTTTCCGTTTTCAGCTATCTTTGCTAACCGCTTATATAAATCAAATTGAAGAATTTCTTCTGTAGCACTTTCTGGGTGTCTCCAAGAAGCAACGTGATGACCAGGAATCATAAAAAATGCCCCAAGTTTCATTTGACGTTTTTCAATACTCATTGTATCGTTCACTCCTATTCCTTATTTTCATTCATTCCACCTAGCTATGTGTCACCTCCTTAAAATAATATACAAAAAAAGACCTCCGACCTTTTTAAGGGGAAGTCTCCAGTTGACTGGCAAACTTTTTATACATTCCTGTTTATAAAACAAAGCTCTCTCAGATTAATTGAGAGAGCTTTCGGTAGTCCGATCAGCAGTAATATTTAGAATACATATTAATTCAATTAGTTTACTTGGAATTAAAATTATCATACAGCACATGAAGCTAATTGTCAATAATATTTTGATTTTTTTATTTGCGTATTTTTAATGCAAATAGGCCAATGATTACAGGGAAATCAGGAGGCGTTCATTTACATAGAATTAAATTAAAGAACTTACTAAAACAACGCTTAATATTAAGAAGACCCAAATAAGTATACTTATATACTTCAAGTAACTTCTCCTCCAACCTCATACATCCTCATAATTAGCAAAAAAAAGACTCTGACACAGACTTAACTGTACTCAGAGTCTCTAGTGAACTAGTCGACTATATTTCATTTTAATCATTTTTCAGTAACAGAGGAAACAACCTTGCCTTTTAAAAAATCCAGACAAAATAAACAATAATCACTGTCACAATCATATATAAAATATTAAGCGGAATTCCTATCTTGAGGTAATCGGAAAAACGATACCCACCCGGTCCATAAACAATTAAGTTTGCCTGATAACCAATCGGAGTCGCAAAACTAGCTGATGCAGCGATAGCTATTGTTACAAAAAAGGCCATTGGATCAACTGATAATTGATTAGCAATTGCAAGTGATATAGGAAACATCAATACAGCAGCTGCATTATTCGTTATAATTTCGGTAAATAATGTTGTTAAGAAATAAACTACAATAATCGCCCCGATCACTCCTGCACCTTTTGTAATTTGAACAAAGTGATTGGCTATTAATGCAGCGGCCCCTGTTTGTTCTAATGCTATTCCAATGCCAATTGCACATGCGATTAATAATAGTATATCAAACTGGATATATTTCCTAGCTCCCTCAAAAGAAATCGTCTTTGTTACCAAAAGAGTGATAACAGCCAAAAGTGCCGCTTTGAACATTGGTAAAATATTAAAAGAGGCTAGCAGAATCATCATTACTAAAGTTACAATTGCTATAATTGATTTTTTTGGGGAAACAATTTCAGGGTCTTCTATTTGGGAAAGCAAATAGAAGTCTCTTGTATTGGACCATCTATTAATAAAATCTTTATTCGCCAATAAGAGTAATGTATCCCCTGCTTTTAATTTAATCTCTCCGACTTTGCTATTTATTCTTTCGTCATTACGATGAACTGCAACAATTCCAGCATCGTATTTACTACGAAAACGACTTTCTTTAGCTGTTTGTTGAATTAACGTGGATTGATGAGAAACAACAGCTTCGACTAGAGCAGCACTTCCATTCTGAAGATTTTCCAACTTTAAATTCGTTCCAGTCTCTACTCGTAAACCTTTAATATTTTGCAATTCGACAATCGTTGATAACATGCCTGTGAAAATTAATTTATCGTTAGCTTTTAATTTCAAAAAAGAGGCTACTGGGGCAGTACGATCACCATTTCTTATTACTTCTATTAAATAAAGCCCCTGTAAGTTTCGTAACCCAGCTTCTTCAATCGTTCTTCCGATTAACGGAGAATCCACCTCAATTAAAGCTTCAGATAAATACTCACGAGAACTTTCATCGAATGCTTCTTCTGATGTTTTTCTTTCAGGTAATAACTTATAACCGATTGTAATCATATATAAAATTCCCAATAAACCTGCAGGGAGACTGACAATAGCTAATTGAAACATAGAGAATCCGGACATTCCATTTTCTAACATAAATCCATGAATCACCAAATTAGTGGAAGTACCTATCAATGTCAAAGTTCCACCAAATATAGTTGCATAAGACAGCGGAATTAAAAACTTTGATGGTGAAATATTTCTTTCTTTACACCACTTCCGAATAACCGGAGTAAACATCACAACAATTGGCGTGTTATTTAAAAAGGCGGACAGCGTTGAGACAGGAACCATCATTTGTACAAGAGACATTTTTGGACTTTTCCCAGTTCCCATTGACTTTGTCACAACATGATTTAACATTCCACTTTGCTTTACTGCCCCAGCTACAATAAAAAGAAGTGCCACCGTTAACATTCCTTCATTCGAAAATCCTCTTAATGCATCAGCTGGAGATAAAATTCCGGTTAAAAGGAGAACCGCTAACGCACAAAATACAATAAAATCAGGTCTTGCTATTTCTTTAATTAAACAAATGAGCATAGCAACTACAACAAAAAGGACAAAACCAATTTCAAAAGTCATTATAAACACTCCAAACTTCAATCCCGACTAAACTTATTTGTTTTATTATATTAGCTTAGTTATTGAAAAGTCCAGATAAATTTATAATTAAATGATAGTAAATTATTAATTTAATGATTTTATTAGTATAAATTAGTTTATATATAAATTTTAAAATTTTGGAGAAGTTACTTCTAGAATCACTGCTCTTCTAATACTTTAGCGATTGAACTCCACGAACGTCTAGAATAAACTACCGGAATTACCTTTTTATTCGCCAGTTTCTTTATCGAGTTTGTAACATTATGATTTATATAATCAGTTAAAACAAGAACAAGATCTGTTTCCTCTGGTATATTTACTTTAACCATATTGGTTTTCCGTCCATTAATGTGAGACAGCACTTCAAATCCTTGATTACTTAACTTATACGGTATTACACCTAAGCGATCTCCACCAAAGATAATCATTTTCTTCATAACTGCCCCTCTCTTCTATTATCAAAGTTTTGTATGAAGACATTCAGCTTTTTGGTTAAACCACCATGACCAAATTTCAGATCATCCTCATTTTTAGGAAGTTCTCTTTTCATCCTATCTAAAAAGGCAAGAATGTAAAATCGACGAATGATTATTTTCTTAATTCCTTGCTCAAAGAACCATAAATCAATTGTGTTATAGACTCCTTTATTAATTCCGTATCGTTCTTTGCATAGTTCAACATATTTTAAATCTGGTAAATTTAAGAAATGATCATGGTCTAATTTTGTTTTATTAGACACATCTATAGAGTTACATTGATCTAAAAACAATCCTATCCCCTCCTTTAAAAATGAGTAAAGAACTCACTAAAGGCCCACATTAACAAAGGGTATGCCCTTGAATGCGAGCCTCTAGTGATCTAGTTGGCATTAATTAGAAATTAAATTACACAAATAATATTCAAACAATTCCCATTTGTCAAGTCAACTTTCTTTATTAATACGAATAATAATGGATTGAAGATGAATAAGATGTACATTATTTAAAACAAAGTTTTTTTATAAAACATAGTTGACATATCGGATTAATATACATATTATATAAAAAACAATTATATTTGGTAATCAAAACTGACCTTTGTAGATGTCATTTTTGATTGCTGGTATACCGACCGGTCAACCGGAGGTCCTCTTTCTATAATTGAAAAGGGCTTTAAAATGAATACTCTCCCTTTTCTTGATCTTGCTTTCAAAATTTAATAAAACACTCGGGAGATGACTAATTATGAAAAAACTGAAATTTGGAACTATGAAGAAGAAGTGGATCAGCACACTGGCACTAGCAAGTATTTTTTTAACAGCTTGCGGCGATAGTACTTCCACTGAACAAACAGAAAGCCCTGACTCTATTCATAGAAACAATGCAGCTGATTCTATTGAACTGTTAAATGTTTCATATGATCCTACACGTGAATTTTATCAAGACTTTAATCAAGAATTTGCAGAGTATTGGCAAAAAGAAACTGGGCAAAGTGTTACAATTCAACAATCACACGGTGGTTCCGGGAAACAAGGTAGGTCTGTTATTGATGGATTAGAGGCTGACGTTGTAACGCTTGCGTTAGCGTATGATATTGATATGTTGTATGAAACAAGAGAATTACTCCCTGAAAATTGGCAAGAGCGATTAGAATATAACTCGTCACCCTACACATCAACAATTGTCTTTCTTGTGAGGAAAGGAAACCCTCATAATATTCAAGATTGGGATGATTTGATTCAAGAAGGTGTATCTGTTATCACACCAAATCCGAAAACATCAGGTGGTGCACGCTGGAATTATCTCGCTGCTTGGGGATACGCAATGGAGGAGTACGGTCAAGACGAGGAAAAAGCTCAAGAATTTATCACCAAAATTTTCCAAAACGTACCAGTATTGGATTCTGGCGCTCGTGGTTCGACAACTACATTTGTCGAACGCAAAATTGGAGATGTCTTTCTTTCATGGGAAAACGAAGCGTTCTTAGCATTGCATGAACTTGGAGAAGATGAATTTGAAATCATCGTTCCTTCTATTAGTATTCTAGCTGAACCCCCAGTAACTGTAGTAGATGAAGTCGTTGACCGCAAAGGAACACGCGAAGTTGCTGAAGCTTACCTTGATTTCTTATATACAGAAGAAGCTCAAGAACTAGCAGCTAAGCATTATTATCGTCCTAGAAGTGAAAAAGTACTCGCAGACTATGCCGAATTCTTTCCTGAAGTAAATCTATTTACAATCGATGAAGTATTCGGAGGATGGCAAGCAGCTCAAGAGAAACACTTTAATGATGGCGGTATTTTTGATCAAATTTATCAACCTTAATCGTTAGCCGGTGGTTCTTTTTTGAGCCACCGCTAATTTCCCACCATATCAGGAGGAAAGAAAATGGAGAAAAAACTAGCTTTAAAATGGAAACAACATAGCATCCTCCCAGGATTCGGACTTTCTTTAGGTTTTACGATGATGTATCTCGGTTTTATAATATTACTCCCATTATCAATGATTTTTATTAATACACTCGCGATGGACTGGAATTCTTTTTGGAATACAATTACGGAACCTCGTGTAATGGCATCTTACAGGTTGAGCTTTGGTGCTGCTTTTGCAGCTGCAGCGATTAACGCTGTGTTTGGATTACTCATTGCTTGGGTGCTCGTCCGCTATCAATTTCCAGGAAAACGGTTTATTGATGGCTTGGTTGATTTACCTTTCGCCTTACCTACAGCTGTAGCTGGTATTGCTTTGACGAGTCTTTATGCTACAACTGGATGGATAGGTCAATACCTTGAAATTCTTGGAATTAGAGTTGCCTTTACTCCTTTAGGTGTTGTTCTTGCTCTTACCTTTATTGGATTGCCCTTTGTTGTTCGTATGGTTCAACCTGTACTACAAAATCTTGAGAAGGAAGTCGAAGAAGCGGCAGCAAGCCTTGGCGCCAACAGGTTTCATACTTTTACGAAAGTCATCTTCCCTGAAGTCATCCCCGCTTTATTGACGGGGTTCGCCTTAGCGTTCGCTCGTGCACTCGGTGAATACGGTTCGGTCGTCTTTATTTCCGGAAACATGCCTATGAGTACCGAAATCACGCCACTGTTAATTATGACAAAACTAGAACAATATGATTACGCAGGAGCAACAGCAATTGCAGCTGTTATGCTCATCGTTTCCTTTTTACTTTTATTACTAATAAATCTATTACAATGGTGGGCAAATAAACGCCATATTAGAGATTAGGAGGTATTTGTTATGGCTGGAAATGTCCCGCTTCAGACTAGTAAAGGAGTTAATCTAACACCAAGACAAGCTACTTCAGAATCTAAATTCGTTCGTTGGACTTTAATTTCCATTGCTTTGTTATTCTTATTATTAGTTCTTGTTTTGCCGCTAGTGACAATTTTTGTAAAAGCATTTGAACAAGGTGTTGCTGTATACGTAGCTTCTATTACAGAACCAGATGCGCTATCAGCAATTAAATTAACGCTACTTGTTGCGGCAATCGTGGTTCCTCTTAATCTACTATTTGGAATTGCAGCTTCATGGGCAATAGCGAAATTTGAATTTAAAGGAAAGAGCTTTTTGATTACATTAATTGATTTGCCTTTTGCTGTTTCTCCAGTTATTGCAGGATTAATCTTTGTACTACTTTTCAGTGCACATGGACTATTAGGTCCGTGGTTGTTAAGTCACAACATACAGATTATTTTTGCAGTACCAGGAATCGTATTAGCTTCGATTTTTGTTACCCTCCCCTTTGTTGCTAGGGAGCTGATCCCTCTAATGCAAGCACAAGGAACAGCGGAGGAGGAAGCCGCATTGACACTTGGAGCAAGTGGTTGGAAAACGTTCTTTAGAATTACACTACCAAATATAAAATGGGGATTGTTTTACGGCCTTATTCTTTGTAATGCTCGTACCATTGGTGAATTTGGAGCCATCTCTGTTGTATCTGGACACATTCGTGGCTTAACAAATACGATGCCACTACATGTCGAAATATTATATAACGAATATCAATTCGCCGCTTCATTTGCGGTCGCTTCCTTAATGTCGATTCTCGCTCTGCTAACTTTAGTTGTAAAAAATTTTATTGAGTGGAAATCAGCAGATGAATTACATGGACCAAAACATAGTGGAGGAGCTTCCTAATGAGTATTAACATTCAAAACGTCACGAAAACATTCGGATCTTTTACGGCTTTAAACAACATTAATTTAGATATCCCTACTGGTGAGTTAGTCGCACTTCTTGGACCTTCTGGCTCTGGAAAAACATCACTTTTACGTATCATTGCAGGCTTAGAAGTCGCAAATGAAGGTTCGATTCTTTTTGATCAAGAAGATATCACAAATACCGATCCAAAAGAAAGACAGGTTGGCTTTGTTTTTCAACATTATGCTCTTTTTAAGCATTTAACCGTATTTGAGAATATTGCTTTTGGTTTAAAAGTACGACCTAAAAAAACTCGTCCCACAAAACAACAAATTAACGATAAAGTTTATGAACTTTTAAATCTCGTGAAGATGGAAGGACTTGCTAACCGCTACCCAGCACAACTTTCTGGGGGACAAAGACAACGTATTGCCCTCGCCCGCGCTCTTGCAGTTGAGCCAAAAGTCTTGCTTTTAGACGAACCATTTGGAGCCCTTGATGCAAAGGTTCGAAAAGATTTAAGGCGCTGGCTAAGAAGATTACATGATGAATTCCACATTACAAGCGTGTTTGTAACACATGACCAAGAAGAAGCCCTAGATGTGGCTGATCGTGTTGTTATTATGAGTGATGGGAAAATTAAACAAATCGGTTCACCAGAAGAAGTGTATGAGCATCCACAAACACCATTTGTTTATAACTTCTTAGGCAATGTCAACTTGTTTAAAGGGAGAATTCAAGATGGGAAAGCAAAATTTGGTGATTTAGAGATTCACACACCGGAATTTAAAGATCATGATCAATTAGAAGCAACTGGATATTACCGTCCTCATAATATCAATATTGAACGTGAGCCAACAAATGCGGATGCCATTCCAGTTATCATTGACCATATTCATATAGTCGGTCCAATCGTAAACTTAGAATTAAAGAAAGTGCATGATGACGAGTTAATTGAAGCTGAGATTAATAAGGACCGTTTTCAAGAGTTAAATTTAAAATCGGGAGAACAGGTATTTGCAACTCCAACAAATGTAAAAGTATTTTTACCAGAAAACTTTTACATTTAAATTCCATTTTATCATAAAAAATTTAAATCATAATTATAAACAATTATTATTCTAAGGAGGATATCAAATGGATACTCATTTCAACGATAAGGTGTCAGAAATTATTGATTCACTCGAACATCTTGAATATGGTACAGTTGTTATTACTGTACACGATTCGCAAATTACGCAAATTGATGTGACCGAGAAAAAGCGCTTCGGGACACAAAAGAAAAAAGTGAATTCTTCTAATCCGGAGAATTCAAAGAAACGACTGTAAAAAGCTGGCTCAGCAAATGACTACTCTTTGCTGAGCCAGCTTTTTTTCTGATTCGATCCCCAGTCCTTTCTAAGCCCCTCGTTGCTGCAACATAACAAAGTTTCTATTTCTTCCAACCCTCTCCTTCAAAAGGGATTTACTTAAATGCAGTGCTTCTTTCCTTTATCAGCATATGCAAAAGGGACTCTCATTCATGAAAAGTGCGATGAATAGAAGAGTCCCTCAATTGTCCATTTTCCTTTTTTAGATAACGTAACTGCTTCTTCAATATCATGAGTAACAAGAATAGCTGTAAATTGTTTTTCTTTCCATAAGTTCTCAATTAATTGCTGCATTTCTAACCGTGTTAAAGCGTCTAGTGCCCCCAACGGTTCATCAAGTAATAGCAATAACGGAGAATGAACGAGCGCTCGCGCCAAAGATACACGCTGCTGTTGCCCTCCAGATAAGACAGATGGCCACTCATTTTTTCGTTCGATTAGCTGGACCTGTTCAAGAGCCTTTAACGCTTTATTTGTACCACCCTCTTTCAATCCTAAACGAACATTCTGAAGAACCGTTTTCCATGGAAGCAGTCGTCCATTTTGAAACATAATCCGTACATCTTTTGCAATTCCCGATACTGGTGAATGCTTAATCTGTATCGTCCCTTGTGTTGGTTCATCAAGTCCAGCGACAAGCCGTAAAAGAGTGCTTTTTCCGCAGCCACTTTTTCCTACAATAGAAACAAACTCACCTTTTGAAATATCAAGCTGCACATTTTTTAGAACTTGTTTTTCCCCAAAATTCTTCCTGACATGTTTCAATTGAATATACGATTGGCTCACTCTTGTCCTCATCCTTCCATTTTTTTTGATAGTTCGGGTTCCATTTTAAAAAGCGATACTCAAGCACCTTAGCCATCCAATCCGATAATTTGCCTAGCAAAGCATATAACATGATGCTTAATACAACAACATCCAGTTGCATAAATTCTCTGGCATCCATGGCTAAATAACCTATACCCGAACTTGCTGAAATCGTCTCTGCTACAATCAATGTAACCCACATAATACCTAAGCCAAATCGTAATCCAACAAGAATTGACGATAAAGCTCCTGGTAAGATAATTTGCAAAAACAATTGCAGATGCGTCAATCCATAACTTTTCCCCATTTCTATTAATTCAGGATTGACAGAACGGATGCCATGGTACGTATTAAGGTAAATAGGAAACAACACACCTAATGCAATTAGAAACACTTTTCCCTCTTCTCCAATTCCAAACCACAAAATAACAAGGGGAATTAAAGATAAATGTGGTATATTCCGAATCATTTGAATGGACGAATCAAATAAAGTTTCCGATAATTTGGAAATACCATTTATTATCCCAAATACAAATCCAATTGTCCCCCCAATCAAAAGACCGATAAATGCACGTTGTGAACTAAAAAATATATGTTCAAATAGATCACCATTCGCTAGTAACTTTCCAGCAGCAGGTAGGATATCCGTCGGAGCAGGAAGAAATCGATTCGATATAAGACCAGCCATCGAAAACAGTTGCCAACATATAAGAAAAAAAATTGCAAACCCCATGGAGCAAGTTTAGAAACTATTGTTTTCATTGTATCTCACCTTCCATTATCTCGCAGCAATGCCACCAAAAGGACTTAGCCACTGTTTCTCTTCTTCTCGTTCTTTTGTAATATTTTGTTTTGGAAAAAGCAATTCAGCAACTCGGTATGCCTCTTCAAGGTGCGGATAACCTGATAATATAAAAGTATCAATTCCTAAACGTTCATATTCTTTTATTCTTTCAGCAACGATATCTGCACTCCCCACTAAGGCTGTTCCTGCTCCTCCACGTACAAGTCCAACTCCTGCCCATAGGTTTGGGCTAATCTCTAAAAATTCTCTACTTCCTTTATTAAGTGAGGACATTCGCTGTTGTCCAACTGAGTCGAATCGAGCAAATACTTTT
This sequence comes from Halalkalibacter kiskunsagensis, assembly GCF_037027555.1. Lineage (NCBI taxonomy): Bacteria > Bacillati > Bacillota > Bacilli > Caryophanales > Bacillaceae > Halalkalibacter > Halalkalibacter kiskunsagensis. Next base: position 28,883 of record NZ_JAXBLX010000041.1, read on the forward strand.
TGAGCCGCTTTGATGTCTTCATCAGTTAATTGGCTAATTAACTGACCAGCAGCCGTCCAAGCCTCTTCTTCTGTCTCCCTCACAATAACATGGAGTCTAATACCAAAACAAACGGTACGCCCTGTTTTTTCAGCTGCTTTTTTTACTTTATTAATTTTTCAGCTACCTGTGCAGGTGGTTCCCCCCATGTTAAAAAGACGTCAATATGCTTTGCAGTCACCCCAATCGCCGCATCTGATGAGCCCCCTATATAAAGAGGAGGGTATGGCTTTTGGATAGGAGGAAATGCGATTCGACTTTGCTCAAAATGATAATGATTTCCTTTGAAGTTGATTGCCTCTCCACTCATGACCTCTCTCCACACTTCTAGAAACTCATCTGTTAATTCATAACGCTTATCATGTGGTAAATGCAGTCCATCTCCAGCCAGTTCAACAGGATCTCCGCCAGTTACCACATTAATAAGCAAACGGCCATTCGACATTCGGTCTAATGTTGCTGCCATTCGAGCTGCAACAGAAGGAGATAGTAAGCCTGGACGAACAGCAACAAGAAACTTCATTCTTTCCGTTACTGGCATTAAGGAAGAGGCGGTAACCCAAGAATCCTCACAACTAACACCTGTTGGTAATAATGCACCGTAATAACCGAGATTATCAACCGCTTGAGCAATTTGTTTTAAATATGGAAAAGTAACTGGCCTTCCACCTTTCGTAGAACCTAAGTAGCGACCATCACCATGTGTTGGAATAAACCATAATAGTTTCATTGAAATTAACCCTTTCTTATTTTGAATCAACAGCTGCATCATAAATATCTAACTTATTTGTAATTAATTCTAAATTGTAAAATGTATCACCAATTGATTGTTGATCAGCTAACACATCTTCGGTTACGCGCTCTACCCCAAATCCTCTTCGGTCTAAAACGCGCTCAAGAATCGAAGCCTCTATATTTACTTCTGGAGATAAAAACTCTGCCGCTTCGGTAATATGATTAGCTACCCATTGATCAACTATATCTAACTCTTCTAAAATGATTGAAATGATCTCATCTTGTTCTTCTGCAAACGTTTTTTCAGCTAATAAGAATTCCCTATTTGCGACTAATTCATCTCCATCCTGAAGAACTCTCGCCCCTAGCTCCACTTCTGCTGATGCGAAAAACGGATCCCAAATAATCCAAGCATCCACATCTCCTCTATCAAATGCAATTCTAGCATCAGCTGGTGGCAAAAAAGAACCATCAATATCATCTAATATTAAACCTGCATCTTCAATTGCTTTAACTAATAAATAATGCACATTTGATCCTCTATTTAACACAACTTTCTTTCCTTTTAACTCCTTTACCGACTGAATTGGTGAATTCTCTTGAACAAGGATCGCTTCCCCTTTTGGTGATGGCGGCCCATTGGCAATGTAAACAATCGGCGCTCCCGCAGCTTGGGCAAAAATAGGAGGTGCTTCTCAGGTGTGTCCAAAGTCAATGCTTCCCACATTTAAAGCTTCCAGAAGTTGCGGTCCAGCTGGAAATTCAATCCACTCGATAGCGATTCCTTGCTCATTCAACCTCTTATCTAAAGTCCCCTCTGCTTTTAAAATGTTTAGCGTACCAAATTTTTGATAACCGATATGAACAGTATCTGTAGACCATGCCCCATCAGAGTCTGAAGTAGCAGAACTTTGATCAGTTCCGCACCCAGATAAGAGCGCCAAGCTAATCAGAAAAGTTATAATAAGAAATTGAGCTTTTATCGCACTTGAAAACTTCATAATTAAACCTCCAAAATTTTTAGATTGGTTTTTGTAATACTATTAGCCTTTTGAATGAGAAAAGAGCTTTCAATTATTTGTTTACGTTGATTCTTCTTTAAACTAATTAACCCTATATACATACTATGAATTAAAGCTAAAAAAAGTGCATCTTCTAAAGACTATATGGCTAGCCTACTTTCTTAAACCTTAGGTCTTTTCTAATGTGAATTCTCAAATTAGGTGTACAGCCCCTCCTTCTACTTATTCAATTTTGTTATTCTTTCTCCCAAAGACAAAAAAACTCTTATCCTTATATTTAGGAGAAGAGCTTTCGTTTGACCGATAAGCATCATGTTAAGTTATTGTCATTTTATTCTAACAAAACCCATCTGCCAACTATGTTTTTATTTAAATTTTCTCGCTTTAAAATCAAGTATTAAAAATCTAAAAAGGCAACGAGTTATCCAAAAAAGGACGACGTGTGTTTGGTTTCTCTACTTCTTGAAAATCTTCATGTAATGTTTCACGTTGCCCTCGATATCCAAGAGCAATGACCGCATGTAAATCAAGGTCTTCTGGGATTTGTAAAGTCTTTCTAGCACTTTCTTTGTCAAATCCTCCAACTGCTCTTGTAGAAAGACCTAATATTGAAGCCTGTAAAGCAAAATATCCCCAAAAAGCTCCTGTATCAAAACTATGAGTTCCGTTTGGATTCCCATTTGACCTTTGCTTCTTAGATGCCAACAGAAGCAATACTGGCGCTTTTTCTGTCCAAAGTTGATTACGTGGGTTAATGAAGCTATGGAATAGGTCCTTTTTTTCTTTAGTTTCGGCAATGACAAAACGCCATGGTTGTTCATTACTAGCAGACGGTGCCCAAGATGCAGCTTCAATGATGGCATATAATACTTCTTTGGTCACTTCTTTTTCACTAAAAGCACGTGAAGACCAACGATTTACAAACAGTGGGCTAACCTCATATTTTGTTTTACGATTTGCCTCTACTTCTGGCAAAAGACGATCGATGTAAGAATTTACTTTTACATTGCTCAAGCTTTCCACTCCTTATCAATGGTAAATTAACCGCTGGAGATACAATCACCTTAATTGATACACCTTTTGAGATTCCTACTAAAATAGGGGCTACAAAATCCATCCCATCCATATCAATATTCTCAGCGATACCGGCTAACGTTTTTGAACCACCTCCACTAAACATAACTCCAGTACGTTACCGCACCGGGGTTCTACTTAATCATAAATCCATTCACTTATCTCGAAGTCCTCTGTAGCTAAACCCTCTTCAACTAAGAATTGTTTTGTTCCTTCGAGTAACAATGTCCCTTCTGCCGTTATCGGCTCTTCTTGAATATAACTAATGGGGGATGCTTCCTTCACAAGTTCAACCGTACTATTAGTTAACTCCGCAATAAATTCATAGTATTCTTCTTCATTTTGTTTTAAATCTTCTATTGCTTTTGCTCGTATATCATTCCAAATTTGCGGAAATTCAGGGAATTCAGCTAAGAAATCTTCCGTTACCACAGTGACACTCGTTCCTAACAAATCAGGATGATTTTCGGCGTCATCAATATAAGTGTAGCCTTCATTGAGTAAATTCAATGCATTGACACCTGTATTCGTCATCGCGTCCACTTCATTTCTAACTAGTGCAGCTTCTCCATCAGGTCGCAACATATGAATCAAATTAACGTTTTCAACCCCTTCCTGTTTTAAAAGTCCAGCAATATAACGATGCATAAATGATCCCTTTTGGATTGCAACGGTCTTCCCTTCTAAATCATGTATTGTTTTGGGTCCAGCTTTTGCCCCAATCAAATATCCAATATTTTTAATTGTCGACTGTGTAATGACTTTTGTTTCTGCCCCAACAGACTTAGCTAAGATTGCTGGAGTATCTCCTAAACTACCAAAATCTAATCTTCCACTTATCAGCGATTCCGTTTGGTCAGGCCCATTCGGAAAGCCTGTTAGCACGACTTCATCAATACCGTACTGTTTTAATTCTTCTTGGAAAATCCCTTTATGAAAGCCCCACCCTTCAGCGTTAGCTGGCAAGTTCTTTGTATTGGTTCCAATATATCCATATTGAATAACTTTCGTTGTTTCATTATTTGAAGCACTCACACTTTCCTCACTCGTTTGAGCTCCGCACCCTTGTAGCACAAGCAAAAATCCAAATAGCAACAAGCTCACGATAACATTTTTCCGTCTCTTTGTTCGTCTTCGTTTCATATACACGTAATTTCCCCCTACTCTATTAAAAACGCAGCTTCGATAGTTTTATCATGTCTTCATGCTTGGATACAGGCTGTCTTCCACGCCCCCAGCCATTTTTCTCTCTGTAATCTCCAAGATATCCTTTGTCTATTAATACTTCTTCATTTGCTTGAATGCTTTCTTCCGCATTCGGATCAACATATAACGCATCAACCGGACAATATAATTCGCACATAAAGCATGTTTGGCAATCTGATTGGCGGGCGATCACTGGTGCTTCTCCTTCTCTTGCATCAAATACATTAGTTGGACAAACTGAGACACAAAGATTGCATCCAATGCATCTTGTTTCACTTACAAGTTCAATCACTGTACCTCAACCTCCCTATTGACTGGTATCGATGTAACCGAGATCTTCTTTAGTCCACTACTAATTAAACGATATTCTTGTTGAGTGTCTAGCGTCGGGAAATCAATGCGCTTATGCATTCCCCTCGTTTCTGTACGAGCAATAGCAGAATGATACATCCAGCGTGCAGTCGCAATCATCGCTTGAACTTCCCGAGTCTTTACTGCCTGTTCACTTTGATATGAAATAGCTTCCTTCTGTATTTCATCCCAAAGATGATCTAGCTGATGTAATGATTTTTTCAAGACTGAATCCGTTCGGAACAAATTACGATCATACGGCATGACTTCACCTTGCACAGCACGGACGAACTCTTGCACTTTCTTCGCCTCATTGCTTTGCTTCTTTTTCGTCCAAGATGCCGTTGACACGCCAATTAGCTTTCTATCTGCTTTTTTCTGTCCTAAACTCTTGGAGTAAACCGTTGCTCCTTCCCCGGCAAATGTACCAGAAGACATCGCCCAAGCCGCATTGTGACTCCCTCCTCCTGTAAACCCACCACATATGAACTCTCGCGTCACTGCATCTCCAGCCGCATACAATCCGGGAACTTTCGTTGCGCATGTGTGATCGATAATATTAATTCCACCCGTTCCCCTGACAGTCCCTTCTAACCTCATCGTCACAGGGAACCGGTCTATAAATGGGTCAATTCCAGCTCGATCAAATGGCAAAAAGAAGTTGCGTTGCCCGACTCTTAATAGAGACTGAATATCCTCGGGAGCCTGATCTAACCTAGCATACACTTGGCGACCCTCCATTAAATTTCTAGCGATCACCGAACGACCACGTGTAGAACCTGCCCCTTCGACAACAGAACCATCTTCATAATAGAAAGTAGCGAACCTGTAGTAAGCTGTTTTCGTAACGGATGAAAATACTGGAGAAATCGCATACGCATTCGAGAATTCCATTCCAGAGAAGTCACTTCCTGCTTCTGCTGCCAGCAAGTAGCCATCTCCTGTTAATACGTTCGTACCAAGTGCCTTACTTAAAAAAGCGCATCCACCTGTTGCGATAATGACAGCTCCTGCTGATATCGTCCACGTTTCCCCTGTTTGTGTTCGCTTACCTGCCGCTCCTGCAACTCCATGCTCATCCATGAGAAGTTCCAGCGCTGGACTATGATCCAAAATTTTCACACCTGCTTTTTTTACTAGTTTTCGCATTAAACGCATATATTCTGGTCCTTGCAAGCCCCTTTTATATTCATTGCCATTTTCATCTTTTGGAAAAGGATAGCCTTGTTGACTTAGGTTGTTCATATTTTCATATGTTTGGTCCAGTACACGATTCATCCAACTGTCTTCAGCTAACTGACCTCCAAGTTGATAGCGGTTCTTTTTCGCTTCTTCCCTTGCTGCTTTATCAGGTTCGACATACCAGACTCCCGTTCCAGAAGGGGCTGTTGCACCGCTTGATCCGCAATATCCTTTATCCACTAAAATGACTTTCGCATCTTTAGCAGCGGCTTTTATCGCCGCCCATGTTCCTGCTGGACCCCCACCAATGACAAGGACATCTGCTTGTAAAGTCAAATCACTTGCTCCTACTAATACGCTCATCCTCTTACCTCCTTCTATTATCCTTGGTAACTATCTCGCCATTTCAACAGCCGTCGTTCCAATATTCGGACAAATGAATCTATCAATTTCCCAACGACAGCAAAAATAATGACTCCAACAAATATAATTTCTGTATTTGAATGTTGTCTTGCCAAATTAATAAGAAATCCTACACCTGATTCAGAACCAATTAATTCAGCTGCAACTAAACCTAACCAAGCTATCGCCAATGACAAACGCAAGCCAAGCAGGATATTCGGTAAAGCTGCCGGTACAATAAGTTTTACAATTTGCGCATAGCGATTGAAATTTAATATATTGGCGACTTCAAACAACTTATTGTCGACCCCTCGTATCCCTAAATAGGTCTGAATATATAAAGGGAAGAATGCCCCTTTTGCGATAATTAAAATCTTGGACACTTCACCAAATCCAAACCATAAAATAATAAGCGGCGCAATCGCTAGATGTGGAATCATTCGAAACATTTGCATACTTGGATCAAGCAAATCTTCTGCATGTCTCGAAAAGCCCACCCAAATCCCTGATAACAAGCCAAGCGTCCCACCTAGTAAGAACCCAAGTACAGCTCTACCAAGACTCACACCTAAATGTTGACTGATTTGACCAGTATTGGTTAATTCCCAAAATGCTTCAGCGATCATGGAGGGCGAAGGCAAGAAAAACGTTGAAATCAATCCTAAATAACTAAAGAGTTCCCATACTAAAATGATGGCTAGTGGCAAGATCGCGCCAATTGTAAAGTCGCTGAACCTTCCTTTCCACTTCTGATCGAGATGACTCGGTAAGCTTGCTCTTTTTCCTGTCTTCTGACCTATTTGCTCCACTTGATTTCTCATACGTCCTCTCCTCTATTACCCTTGATAATTATCTCGCCACTTTAGAAGGTTTCGTTCTAACAAGCGGACAAAACTATCCGTCACTTTCCCAGCAACTGCAAAAATAATAATACCTACAAATACAACAGGCGTTTGAGCGAACTGCCTAGCATCAGACATTAAATAACCAATTCCAGAGGTTGAACCCATAAGCTCCGCTACAACAAGCCCTAACCATGCCACTCCTAGAGAAAGCCGGACTCCAAGAAGAATATGTGGAAGAGCGGCGGGAATAATTAACCGGAGCAACTGTTTCAATTGGCTAAAGCCTAACACCCTTGATACTTCAAATAGCTTATTATCAACACCACGAATTCCAAGGAATGTATTAATATACAGAGGGAAAAAGGCTCCTTTTGCAATTAATAACACTTTTGATGTCTCCCCAATTCCAAACCAGAGCACAAATAATGGCGCAACAGCCAAATGAGGAACCATTCGGATCATTTGAACGGACGGATCAAGCACTTTCTCCGTTTTCCGAAGAAACCCGACCAAAAGACCAAATAGTAGCCCAAGACCTCCACCTAAAACAAAGCCAGCAAGAGCACGACTGACACTAATGGATAAATGCTCAAACAGCGACCCCGATACAAGTAACTGACTAAACGCATTTCCTATTGTTACCGGCGACGGAAAAAGAAGCGGAGACGCTAAATTCAAGTAACTGGCCAATTGCCAAATTACAAGTACACTAATTGGCAAAATGGTTCCTTTTAAGAAGCTGTTCAGTTTTTTTTTACCTTCCTATTTGCTGCCGGTTGTTTATGATTTACATCGTATGCAAAGATATTTGTTCTCTTTGTTTCCATTAACAACACTCCTCCTTATATACCTGCCCGATCAACTAGCTTCATCTCATCAATTGTTTCGAATTCACTTAACACTTTGTAGCGTAACTCTTGAAAAGAAGTACTAGCTTTTTTACGTGGAAAAGGCAAGTCAACACGAATCACGTTTTTAATTTCACCTGGACGAGGCTTTAACACAACTACACGATTCCCTAAAAAGATCGCTTCATCAATATCATGAGTAACAAAGATCATCGTTGTTTTATTTTTTTGCCAAATATCAAGCAATACTTCTTGCATATGAGCTCTAGTGAAAGCATCCAATGCTCCAAAAGGCTCATCTAACAATAAAACACGTGGATTTCGTAGTAACGCCCTTGCGATCGCTACTCTTTGTGCCATTCCCCCTGAAAGCTCTCTTGGGTACGCTTTTTCAAAGCCATTTAATTGAACCAATTCAATTAATTCCTTCACTTTTTCACGGACATCTCGATCTCGCAGTGACAAATTGGCCGCGATATTGCTCTCAACGTTTAACCACGGGAATAAACGTGGCTCTTGAAAAATAAAGCCTTTATCAATTCCAGGTCCCCTTACTCTTTTCCCATCTAATGTCACTTCCCCGTCGTAATCAATGTCCAATCCAGCAATGATTTTTAGCAATGTGCTTTTCCCACAACCACTTGGACCAATAAGGGTAATAAACTCGCCTTTTCTTACTTGTAAATGAAAATTATGCAATGCACGGACGACACCTTTACTCGATTGAAATGTTTTGTCAACCTGCTTTATTTCCAATAATGATTGACTCATGTTTCCCCTCCACTTTTCCTCATTTCTCTGAATGAAATGGTAATGACCTTATTCTTTTTGCCTTCGCCCCCTTTGTTCGTTAAAAACCTCTTAGCAACAAGAGCTCCTCGTCACAGACATTTCCTCAATCGCTTTTACAGAAAAGGTCCGTGACAGGAATGGTGCCATTGTTCTTCTTCAAGGAAGCGTTTATTCTTCCTCAAAAAACAACCATTCTCCGTTTCTATCAAAAAGAGGCCTAACATTAAGACACACTTAACGTCAGACCTCCATTTTCATGGTCGGGAAATTCGATTATACCTATTAAACAAATTTATTTACTCAGAATAAAGACATAAGAAAATCCTCTTTGTGGTTACTTTTCTTATCCTATCTTTCTGTGACACTTTAACAAAAAAAGACCCAATGTTAAGATATCCTTAACATCAGGCCTCCACTTTCATGGTCGGCACCGCTATGATATACGGCAAACTCAACAAATCGCATCTTCATAGTCGGCTTTATAATTTTCATATTATTCATTATTTTTAATAATGTTAATACAGATTTCACTTTGTTGTCAACAAGTATTTATGTTTTCATTTTTTTAAAAACTGATATACCATATCCTCAACTAATTAGTTCCTTAATATAGCTCATCGAAAACGCCACCGTATCTTCTACCGTCCCATATATCCCCCCGTAATGTTCATTACCGGCACCTTTCTAACTATGCAAATCAGCTTCTCTTTCTTTTCATCCAATCCCCCTTTAAATAGCCAATAAAAAGCAAAAAGGCTATTACTTATCATCATAAGTAGTAGCTTTTGGTCGTCCAATCAGCAGTTTGCTATTTAATTTAGAGCCGTCATTAAAAAACTAATCTAATTGTATTATTAGTTTCAAAACACAAAAGACTCCGTTAACCCTACAATTTATTTGCAAGATTAAGGAGCCTTCAGTTATCTGACCGGCAATATTATTCTTATAAAACCCCAGTAAAACGATATGTTTTATATTAGTTATTATATCTCAATTATTTTTTTGCGTCTATAAAAAAATCCAATTATTCTAATATTTTCTAATAATTATTTTTTTTTGCATTCCCCTCCTTCTCCAACGGAAGATGCATTTTCTTTGTTGCCTCAATTTGTGTAATTTGTCCTTTGTGTACAACAATTTCAACACGACCATATGCAAGTTCCTTGATAGCAGACAACGCTAATGAGATCTTATTACTTTAAATATTACTCATTTTATACACTCCTTTTCTCCTAAAAGATCTTATATCATTTTAAGAATGCTAAGTCCCCTACACATCTAACGTTCAACAGCCTTTTTTGCATATCGATTCATCAGTTTTGGTCACTAAAAATGGTCTCAAAGTACATCACCTTCATACCCTAATCTAAATAGCTTCTCAACCCTAGGTAACCCTTTTAGATGTACTTAACCCATTAACTTAGTCGGTTTAAATCAAAGAATTTTGTTCTTACTAAATAACGAGTTACTGCTTTTTCCAAATGAGAAATTCCAACTTCTTTTACTCCTTCATACGTACATTTTCTCCAATTTCAACGACTGGTACATGTCGAATGCCATACTTTGCTTATAATATATCTCGTCGATCATCATGGTTGGTCACATCAACCGTTTGATACTCAACTTGTTTATTTTGCAAGAATTCTTTTACCTCTTCACAATAATGACAATCTTCTTTTGACCAAACTACAACTGATAGTTCTCTTGACATTTCTTTTTCCCCCTATTAATTCGTGATTTGTTTGATAGCATAACGATTTTCTTTGTACGGAATTCCTAAATGACCTCGCAGCGTATCACTTGTATAAGCACGATTCTAATCCCCTTTCTCTTCTACTAGTGGGATAACATGATTAATTAAATCTGATAACCCACTTTTTAACAACTGGCGCGCCAAAGATAAATCCATCTGCTGCGTTGCCTAAGGTCCATTCAATTAATTGTTCTGCTACTTGCTCATCTGTTCCAAAAAAAGCACTTCTAGGTGTAGTCACTTCTAGAGCGACTTCACGAAGTGTTAACTCGTTCTCACGTGCTAATCGCTTGATTTTATCCTTTGTTGACCGAAAACTATTTTGTCCGACGTCTCCTATATCTGGGAACGGTTCATCAAGTGGAAAGATACTGAAGTAAAAATGGTCAAAAAAGCGGCCAAGATAATTCAGTGCTTCTTCAATCGAAACGAGATTTTGGATCGCTTTGTACTTGTCCTCAGCTTCTTCTATCGCAGCACCGACAATGTGTCGGATCCCCGGGAAAGATTTTGATCTCATCGCGAATTCTTCCATATGCCTCTGCCCGCTACTTTACATCTTCATAGAATGACTGTGCTTCCACAAGTGATTCCCCATGAGTAAATACTGCATCAGCTTCTTTGGCAGCTAAGTCCTTTCCTGCCTCCGAAGAACCAGCTTGGAAAATAACGGGTTGGCCTTACGTACGAATAATTTGTTCAGCAAATGGGACAAAACCTCTTCCTTTTTCTGTAATAACAATGCTCCTTCCTCGCCTTTCAAACAATTCCGTCTCCAATTCACGATCTAATATTTTAATTCGTGCAGTCACAGTCGGTTTCGATAAAAACAAAGCATCGGCTGCTTTATGAGTACTTTTATAATGAACGACATACATAAAGGCTTCGATATGATCAATATTCAAACCTCTCACCCTCTTTTCTATTTAGAAACAAAGAGGCCCCTGAATGCATAGCACTCAGGAGCTTTTGGTTGACCAATCAGCTTCTACTTTCTCTCTTTTTTTTTAATGGATTACTTTTCAGCTGTTTTTTTATTAAACGATTTACTTCACGAACAATTGTTTCTTTCTCATAATCCAACGATGCTACATGATAAGAATTCTTAAGGGTATATACTTCTTTTTGATTGGATTGAACTTGCTTTAAAATAAAATCGGTATTTCCAGGTGGAACAACATGATCTTCAATCGATTTAAAACATAAAACAGGGTGTTTAATAGTAGGAAGAATCTCAAGCGTATTGTTCATTAATGCCTGTAATTCATGAATAGCGAAAACTGGTATTTTGTTATACGTAATTTCATGGACTCCTTCTTGTTTAATGTCTGGCCCAGATTCATAAACAAAGTTTGGACTTACCTTCCCAATTAAGTATTCGTAACTTGGGACAGTTAGAGCGGCATTAATTAAAATCAATCCCTTTATTTCTGGATACTTGTTCCCTAACCAAAGTGCTAAAGTCCCTCCCATTGATTGGCCAATGATGAAGATGGAAGAACAATGATGCTCTACTAAAACCCTATATCCTCTCTCGACATCACCAAACCATTCATTTCGGGTTGCTTTTGCTAAATCTTTGTAATGGGTTCCATGTCCTTTTAATCTTGGACCGTACACAGAATACCCTTCTTCGGCTAATTTTTCTCCAAGAAATCTGACACTTTGAGGAGTTCCTATAAATCCATGAGTAATAACAATCCCAATCTCATTTCCTTTTTAAAAAAATGATTCCGCACCTTCCACAACAGGGTAGTTCTCATTCATCATTTAAACCTCCTCGAATAGTTTAGTTAATTGAATCAATTTCATAATTGCCTAATTTAAAAATTCAAAGACAGGCAGAATTTTTAAATCCGTTTTTTTCAGACTTTA